>NZ_POYH01000059.1:0-19461 GCF_002899995.1 Acinetobacter sp. AKBS16
AAAACGGCGGCCTTGGAACTCAAAACATGGAATTTGCTCTAAAAAGCCAGTCACTTTTAAGCAGTCATCCAAACAGTAACGCAGTAAGCCATTACCCGAAGTAATCAGCGGGCTGACCACGTCACCTTGTTTAAGCTGCCATGAAGGAACGATTTGACCTTGTTTCTCACCCTCTAAATATTCAAACTCATAGAAGTGACTTTGGTATGCGAGCGGGTATTGATCATTATAGGGAATGGTGACTACACCTTCCGTCGCCCATAAGCCTTTACCTTCAAACTGAACATTGGGCAATTTCACTTTTAATTTTTCGGCCCAAGCTTTTGAACCTGCGGTGTCCCAACTTGAAACCAAACTTAACTTTGGCCAGAGCTTTTTAAAGTCGATCTGTTCGCCGTCTGAACTCGCAATTAAGGCTTGAGCGCTTTCAGGGCTATGCGGTGCTGTGACTTCTTTTAATGAAGCTTGGCGACCGCCCCATTTACCACTTTGTAAAACCTCAACCACGTCTTTTTGCAATGCCTCCAAACGTTCAAGTAATTGCAACGCAAACGTTGGACTCCATACCGAAATCATGGCTAAGCTACGGTTTGCGACCAAATAACAAATGGTGGCAAACAGTGCATCGTCAGCATTGGCCGCAAATGCAACGTTACTTGGAACCGCTTGGGTAAACTTAGACAAAATGCGCTTACCTATACCAAGTAGCGCACTGTCATCATTTAGGTTTTTGTCTTTTAAAACTTCACGCTGACTTTCAGGCAACCATGACACTGACCAGTAATGTGTACCCGAACTAAGCTCTGGACATTTACGGTATAAACTTGCCATCCAGGGCGCAATCGCATGGTCAAGTTCATCTAAAAACAGCTTGGTGTATGGAATAAACTTGATTTGTTCACTCGAACCACTGGTCGGCTGGAAACGAACCAGTTTACTGCTAGAGAGTGAAAGCTTTTGTTCACGGTAACGCTGAATGTCTTCTCGCCATGCGCTATAGCGAGTTGCAGGAAATGCTTTTACAAACTGCTCATAGTTTTGAACCTGTTTAACTTTGGCCAAAGTAGAGGTCTGTAAAATCGAATGCAAAATTTGACGTTGTGTGGTCTCTAGAGCATTAAACTGTTTTTGGAAATTACGGTCAGATGCATCGCACCATTTTTTTAAAATAAGATGCGAGCCGAGAGTCAACCATTGATTAGATTTCATTGGATAGCCTCTCTACGTTTTGTTTTATGGCTTAACTGCGCTTCAAATTTTCCTTTGCTTGTCGGTTTAGTCATCAGTTTTACAGGAAAACGGGCTATATCTTTCCAACCAAGTCGACCAATACATGGCAGTTCTGTACCGGCTCTCCAAGTTGGATTTTTCTGTTCAAAGAAATGAATATTTGGGTTCTTTTCTCTCATTTCGGCAGTAATCGGTGCGACTTCGCCTTTTAATGGTTGATAGTCATCACCAAAGTTGAGTAAGCCAGCTTCTTTGTCGTAGTATTCGCCAAAGAATTTTTCACAGTAATGTTCAACAACTTCCGAAAGATGTTGGTTTTCATCTTTAATGTTTGGGTAATACACATAGTAGTTATTGGCAAGTAAAAGATAAGTCTTATAGCCTTTAGAAATGAGAAGCCAATAAAGTTCGTTAAAAGGATATTTAATTCGAAGTTTGATCATGAGTTTGAGCATGGTACTTTGCAATGTACGCGTGCCCCAAAACTTTTTCAAAATGACCGTATCACCGCTAAAGAGCACGGTATAATCTTTACCGTTTAAGTAGAAATGCTGCACAACTACCGTCGAGAAACCGACAATCTCATCTGTTTCTGAGTCAAAAATTAAGATCGCACCGCTTTTATTTTTAAAATCATCTACGAAAATAGAAAATCTGGTATTTTCATAATACTGCTCGTAAATGGAATACATCACTTTTAATCGTTCAGTATCGATTTGCTCTTTTTCAAAATATTGCCCATAAGTTGCGTTTTTCAGGTTCAATTTTGAAATCAGTTTATATGTTGTATTAATCATAATACTTTAATCTCCCACATCCAGATCTGTGAGTTCCCCTATCTCGTACAGCGATATTCGAAACTCATATCAATGTTCTTTTTCTATGAAGGGATATGTTTTGATATGCCCTATTGTTTTCATTCTTTGAAAGCTACCTTTTATTTCTAAATCGCTACATATTCATTTTCTTCCCCCGATCCATAAATATGGTTAAAAAGGCGGTCACAAACATGATGATTGCGAGCATGCGTAATAAGTCATTGAAACTCGATGTCAGTGCTTGAAAGTGAATATCGCGATAGATCATGCTGAGTGCGATTTGCTGGGCATTTGCACCGACTTCCTGATATTGCGCCGTGAGCTGATCGAGCCGTTCTGTAAATATCCAGTTTTGCGGTGTCATGGACTGATTAATCTGGGTGACATGCATGGCGGTCAGCCAATCTAAGGATGAGTTAATAAGAGCCAGTCCAACAGCGCCGCCAATATTACGCATCAGGTTATAAATACCGCTGGCATCGGCAACTTTACTGAGCGGTAATGTACTCATAGCCAAATGCGAGACCACAATCAGGCAAATCATGAGGCCAATACCACGGTAAATTTGCGGCCAAAACATAAAGTCATAATCACTATGAATACTCAAATGTGAATTGAGCCAGACACCAAAGCCAGCCAGAATCATTCCAACAAATACGGTTTTTCGGGTATCAAAATTGGGAATGAGCCACGCAAGAAATGGCGCAAAGCAGAACATGACAATACCTGTCACCATCATGACGTGACCAATTTGGCTACTATTCATTTCACGGACTTGCCCAAGAAACACGGGAATCATGTAGCCCAAGCCATAGAGCGCCATACCAATCACAAACGTTGTAATGGCACTCAAGGTAAAGTTTTTATTTTTAAATACAGATAAATCGAGCAAAGGCTTAGGCTGGGTGAAACTTCTAGAGAAGAAAATCATGCCGCCCACAACGCAGATCATGAAAGCAATCCGAACGCCTGTGTCTGCAAGCCAGTCATGCCGTGCACCTTCATCAAGGAAATATTCAAGCCCACCCAAAAACATCGCCATACCAATGAGACTAAACCAGTCCATACTTTTGATGAGTGAATAGTTGGCACGGTCAATATTTGGACCTGAGTAAATGACCGTAGCAATGATAATGCCCGGAATAATATTGATCAGGAACATCCAGTGCCATGAGAAATTATTGGTGAGCCAACCACCAATGGTGGGGCCAATCGCTGGGCCTAATGTACTGATCATGCCAAACATGACCAAAGGCAATGAACGTTTTGGTTCTGGAAACAGTAAATACAACGCCGTCATGGAAGTTGGAATCATGCCGCCGCCCATAAATCCTTGTATGCCACGGAAAACCAGTAAACTTTCCAAGTTCCATGACAAAGCACAAAGTAAAGAACTGACCGTAAAGCCGATTGCACACATGGTGTAATACACCCGTGTTGAAAGCACTCGCGAGACAATACTCGACATTGGAATCGCAATAATTTCGGCAATTAAATAAACCGTTTGTACCCAAGTGACTTCATAACGACTTGCACTCATACCAGCTTGAACTTCGTTTAGAGAACTTGCCACAATCTGAATATCAAGAATAGCCATGAAGTTGCCAAAAATCATGGCAGCAAAAATTGCCCATGCAGTTTTTGCGGGAAACCTCCACTCGGCTTCAACATGCTTATTCATTTATGATTACCCAAAATTTTATTATTAAGTTCTTAGGTCAACGGTGGCGCTCACCGACATTCCAGGTTTTATCAAATCAATATGTGGGCTTGAATCTATAGCGATACGTACAGGAATACGCTGTACAACCTTGTTAAAGTTGCCTGTGGCATTGTCTGGTGGCATAAGTGAGAAAGTCGCGCCTGAAGCGGGAGAAAAACTCTCAATTTTTCCGGTAAAGTTAAGGCTCGGATAGGCATCAAGTTTTAATTTAACTTTCTGACCAATATGCATTTTTTCAATTTGAGTTTCTTTGAAGTTCGCCTGTACATACAAACTATTTTCAGGAATGATCGCCATTAAACGGGTTTGTGGAGAAACACGTGAGCCTTTTTGAATTGCCAGACTACCGATTTTACCGCTTACAGGACTAACCACTTTTGATGAAGCCAAATCGACTTGATACAGGTTTAAATTTGCATGGGCACTTTGAATATCTGCTAAAAGCTGCGCTCGACTCGCTTGTAAACTCCCCAACTGAGCTTCTGCTGCATTTACGGCGGCTTGCGCTTTGCTGAGCTGTGCCTGAGCCGTTAAATATTGAGACTGAATCCCTTCAAAATTTTGTCGGGTAATTACGCCATCTTTTAATAAATCTTGATAACGCTCGAACTCTTTTTTCAAACGCACTAGGTCTGCTTGTGCTGCCACTACACCACTATTTGCTTCAATAATTGACGACCGTGCAGACTTTTCATTTTGTTGTTGTACACCCAGTGCAGCTTCTTTTAAGCTGACTACAGAACGGGCTTGGTCATAACGAGCTTGGTAGTCACGATGGTCTAATACCGCTAAAGTTTCCCCTTTTTTTACCACCTGATTATCGTTAATTAATAACTCCATCACTTCGCCTGAAATCTTTGGCATCACCCAAGTGACATCGGCTTGTACATAAGCATTATCAGTAGATTGATAGAATCGGTATACAAAAAAATAATATAAGATGCCAGCAACTAAAAATAACAGCAGGACACTAAAAACACCCCAAGTTATTTTCTTTCGGCTTTGGAAATTAGTATCAGTTTCTAGCTGAGCTACGTTATCCATAATCATTCCGCTTATTTGTAATATTCGATTTTTTATTTAAGCCAATAAAATTATTGGTTTCTTTTTTACGTAACTTTTCACTTGGTTTTATTCAATGAATCGTGACAGCGTAAAATTTGGTGCAAATTATGGTTCTTAAGTGAATTAAATATCATTGACCTCTTTGACATATATTTCTTCTATTTATGTCAATTAATCATATTATATAAACTATATTTAAAAATTATGTAATTCGTATTTGTCTAAATTTTCGATATAAATTTATTTTAAAGAATTAAATATAAATAATTGTTTTACAAATAAATTACCACTTAGTAGACATAGTTTTTTTAAATTTACTAAATAGCCTTTTATTGCAATATTATTAAATATAAGTTTAATTATGTAATATTTAAGTATTATTAATTAAAATAATATGTAATTTCAAAATTGGTTAACAATCTAAATTGTTATAGTTATATGAATAAGATATATAAGTTATAAACATTATATTTCTTTAAATTAACAACAGTAAAACTGACAGAATGTTTAATCTTATAAGTAATGATTATTTAATAAATAAGCTATTGCAATAAGTAAAATAGCTTATTATTTTTAGATAAAACAATCTTACAAATAAGTTTAAACCTACTATTAAAAGGCGAACAAACCTTCAAAAATAGTGATTTAGGAGGTTTTGTTTATTGATTTAAATCCTTAAAAATTTCTTCTAAAGTTATTCCTATCGCAAGCAATTCACTATCTTGATGAGCTAAGCCATCTATTTCAAATCCAACTGGTAGTTTTGATTTCGCGCCTATCCCAATATTTCAATATTGAAGCAACTAAATACATCTACTTACTTTATTTACAATACCATCACTATAACGAAAAATAGTGCTCGCCCTTTATATAGAATGGGGCTGGTAAACTGACTGACAGTGATGAAAAGGATAAATACTAATGGTAGATATCGTCGATAGCGCAACGCGTAGCCATATGATGTCAAATATTAAAGGACGGAATACAAAACCAGAATTGCTCATCCGTAGCTTTCTTCATGCACAGGGTTTCCGCTTCCGTATCCACCGCAAGGACCTGCCAGGTAAACCTGATATTGTATTGCCAAAATATAAGGCTATCATTTTTATACATGGCTGTTTCTGGCATGGGCATCAGAACTGCCGGTTGTTCAAGTTACCGGGTAGCCGTACCGAATTCTGGGAAGCAAAAATTTCCAAGAATCAGGACAATGACCTGAAAACCAAGGAACTTCTTTTAAATAGCGGCTGGAGAATATGCACTATCTGGGAGTGTGCGGTACGTCGTTCTAAAAAAGACCCCGTAGCACTTATGAATATTCTGACAAAATGGTTATCTGGTTCTGAACAATTGCTTGAGATAGATGAACCAATGATTAACAAAAAAAGGGAGATAACCCTCCCTTCTTCCTGTGAAATCGGACTTTCTTCTACAGATAGCAACTAACTAGAATAATTTCAGCTGCTTCTCTGCAACAATCTTTTCAGCCTTATCAAGACAGCTAACCATTTGTCCTGCTACAGCTTCAATAACCTTGACGCATACAGAGTTGCCGAACTGTTTATAGATCTGGCCATGGGAAACAGCATCAACTATATAGTTCTCAGGAAATCCCTGTAAACGTGCACACTCGCGTGGAGTCAGTTTACGCGGATTCTTACCATGCTCAGCCTGCGAAATAAGGATCTCCGAGCCGTCCTTGTAATACCGGGCACTTAAGGTATTGGTATATGGACTATCACCGGTATAAAGCGTATAGCCAAATCCGTTACCCTTTATCCCATGTTCTTCTTTACGGCGCTGGTGTCCTTGCCAGAGGCGATCCGAAATCGTGTAGACATCTTCACTCTTTTTGAGTTTTGAGACATCTTCAAGAATATCACCAAGTCGGGTCTGCTTTTTAGGAGGAACAGGCCAGCTGAAGAGCTGATCAAAGTTACACTCTTCACCAAAGTAATTCTTGTCAAAACCCACAAGGAAAATACGCTCACGGTTCTGTGGTACACCAAAATCTGCTGCACGAAGAACCTTCACATCAACCCAGTAATTCAGTTTTTCCGAAAGCGCCTTTTGGGTTTCATCAGAAAGCTCAACTTCAAGATCAAGTTCCTGGTCAAACTCGCCACGCAAAATCTCGAGAATTGTTTTGAGTGTACGTCCCTTGTCATGACCCTGTAGCTGCTTTACGTTTTCAAGCAAGAATGCTTTCGGGCGCTTCTCTACAAGAATACGCTGGATCTCAAAGAACATGGTACCGCGTGTATCCTGAAAGCCCTGACGCTTACCTGCCTGTGAAAACGCCTGACACGGGAAACCACCCAGAAGAATATCATGATCAGGAATATCAGCTGCCCTAATCTGTGTGATGTCACCTGAAGGTAGTTCACCAAAATTCGCAGCATAGGTCTTCTGCGCAAACTTGTCCCACTCGGAACTGAATACGCACTTCCCTTTTAATTGCTGGAAAGGTAAACGAATTCCGCCAATACCGGCGAAAAGGTCAATAAACGTGAATTTATGCTTCTGGTCAGGACGTTCCCTGTATGGAGCTTTATCCGGCAAGGCAATGATCTGTTCCCATTTTGCTTTTGTAGGAACATGCTCGCCATTTTCCCAGCCCCTGACTGTTCTTTCACCATTCTCTTTCATATCAAGTAGCAAAGCGAACTCTTTAAGGGATAACCCCATGTTATTTCTTTTTTGTCTGATATAAGATGAATCAAGATCAATGTACTTCACAATAACTTATCCGCTTTTTGACCCGGTTAAATATAACATATGTCAAAAGTAAGTTCCATACAACAGGGGCAACTATGACAAGTTTTGAACTTGCAGACCTTAATAAATTAGCTAATGATTGCAGGACTGAATACAGTAAGCTTCCGAGCCATATTGATATTAAACTCGAAAAAGAATTAAAACTTCTTCTACAGCAGCAATTAACCGAAATCCTAGTTGGTAAAGGCAAAGGTCAAGTAGATATATCATTATATTCTATTAAATTTACAAACAAAGATGGCCTAGTTTCAATTTTTCCATCTCGGTGGTTATGGGCTGCATCCGTTTTTTATAAATACAGTCAAGAACTTGCAAAATACTTGCAACTTGTTAGACAAACCAAGAGCAAGAATAAGTCCATAGAACTAAACCAATACCCAAAGGATTTAGAACCAGCATCGAAAACTTCATCGGATTTATTATTAGAGACCGAAGCTCAAACTATTTTAACAAGTTTTGATTCTGTTAATAGTGCAACAAATTTTACACTATTCAAAAAGTATATTTATGATAAAAAATATTCGTACTTTGAAAATGAAGGTAGAAAGCTAGATCGTCCAGATGCCTACAGTAGTTCAGTTTTAGCAGCATGCCAATTTATTGCTGCAAGCTCTGATAAATTTATCCCATTAGTAAAAGCATTTGAATTAAGCGAAGATCTCCGAAAAGAATTCGATCATTATGTGCAGCAAATTAAAAACTCAAAGACAATATTCTCTTACTCAGCAACACCACATAGCAGTGCTGGTAAAAATATAATTTATTACGGTGCTCCAGGAACAGGAAAAAGTCATGAGATTGACCAGCAGACGGATGAGAATAATTCTATCCGTACCGTTTTTCATCCTGAGACCCAGTATAGTGACTTTATAGGTTGTCTCAGACCGTCTATTTGTAATGATAGTATCGAGTATAGCTTCAAACATGGACCGTTTATTGAAGCACTTGTAAAAGCCTTAAATGATCCTTCCCATCATTACTACTTAATTATTGAGGAAATTAACCGCGCACCAGCAGCCGCAGTTTTTGGAGAGCTATTCCAGTTGCTAGACAGAGATCCAAATGGACAAAGTAAATATAAGATCGATATTAATGACAAAGATTTATTAGCCTTATTAACCAAAGAACTATCGGTTCCACTACAGGCAAATAAACTCTATATTCCAGAAAATCTTAGTATCTACGCTACCATGAACAGTAGTGATCAGGCTGTTATGCCCTTGGATACGGCATTTAAGCGTCGCTGGAAGTTTGAATATAAACCACTTGATTTCTCAGAAGCTCCTACGGGTAATTTTAATATCATTTTTAGTAAAGATACCAGCAAATCCATTTCATGGAAAAATTTTGCTACAGCTGTAAACACTATACTTTCTCAAGAAGGGATTCCAGAAGATCGACATCTTGGTCCATGGTTTGTAAATGTAAATGAAATTAAAGAACCCAAAAATGCTCAGAAAACCCTGACTGGTAAAATTTTGATGTATCTGTGGGATGATGTTTTACGTCATACTGAAAGATCCAAGCTTTTTTATTCTGATATCAAAACTTTCGGCTCACTGATAAAAAAACTTGAGAATAATGAAGTTATCTTTTCTGAAGCTTTTCTAAAAAAATTAGAAGAAGAATTAGAAAGTAACCCTCAAAATACTAAAGATGAAAGTTTGAAACCAGACGGAGTTGAGGAAGATACTGCGGGTGAAAACTAGTATTAAAATTAATCATTATTTTCTTGATAGAACCCCTGTAAATGAACTGCCCACGCCAGTTGCAGAATTTATTCAAGGACAGGGTCTGTTGAGCTCAATTAATGGCTTGGGAGTTTCATTCTGTGGTCTTGTCTCCTATCAGGGAGAGAATTATTTCTTTTTCCCACGGCAGTCAGATGTAGAAAAGATTAAACGTGATCCTGACCAATATACAGCTCTTCTGATGCAGGCGCTTTTTAAATTTGCCCAAGATTCAAAAACACAGGTCACCAGTCCTGAAGATGGAGCTGACGAAACCGGTTTTGAAAAACTCGAGATGTTCAAATACCTGATAAACGATTTCCAGCAACATGGTATTTTCAAGAACGAAGAAGTTCTTTTACGGAAGAATTCCGGAAAAACAGACTGGAAAAAAACCATTAACCGGTCGGTTTCCTTCCCCGATAGTTCTGGCCGTCCTGTTTATCTGGATGTGTACGGGAAACAGAGAACTTCTACCAATTCAGAAATTACACGTATTCATGCCGGAATCCTTAAACAGGTATATAAAAACTACGGGTTTATTTTTACAGGCAAGATCAAGGTCCCATATTCATTAAAACAGTATGGTGAAACTTCCCTTTCTACTGATGCCCAGATCTCGGTTTTAAAGAATGAAATCAGGAATCACTTTGCCGATCGCCAGACCCTTCTTCTAAAAACACTTATCGAGTATCTTGAAGCCTATAAAGGTAACGAGCAGAAGAACCAGGTCATTGGCGTTACCCGCTTTCATGTCGCTTGGGAACACATGCTTTCTAAATGCCTTGATAATGTCAATGATATTAATAGCCGGTTACCTAAACCGGTATTTATAAAGCCGGATGGAACAGCGATACCGGCGAAAAAATCAGGTATGCGAACCGATATCGTGATTGAAGATAAAGCAGCTAAAAAACTGACTATTCTGGATGCCAAATATTATGAAGCAACTACTGTAGAGAATGCTCCAGGCTGGGCAGATCTCGTTAAACAGTTCTTCTATGAAAAAGCAATTTCAATAATGCCGGAATTTACAGGCTATAAATTTGAAAATGCCCTGATCTTTCCAGGGCAAAAAAATGCATTTGATAAGATTCATATGCAAGATCAGAAAAGTGGTCATTATCTAGATACAGTCTTCCCTATCATCAAGTGTATTTATCTTGATCCAATTGATGTACTGGAAAGCTATAAAAACTCAGGAAAGCTAAAACACTTATTTTTTTCATAAACAGTCATATAAATGGCAAGTTTTTTATGACGCCATGAAACAATAAATATTGGTAATTAAGGAGAGTTCTCATTTTAATAAAAAATACATATCCAAAAAAAGCACCTACAATAAAACATAAATAAGGAATGTAATATATTAAATTCTCCTTATTTAATAGTATTTCTTTATGAAAAATTATGCTCATAACATTTGGTGTAAACCAGAAAACACCTCCAATTAACAGGAAAAATAAAGCATTTAAATTTCTTTTTTTCATTACTTCTGGAGTGATTTTTCCAATAACCATATCGACATGATAATTTTCATCATAGGTAATAAGAACACTTTTTTTATCCTGATTTGATATAAATTTATAATGATACATTCCTAATTTTGCAGCTTGATAATTTTCATTAAATTTAAGAATTGATGTATAATCGAATTTATTACTTCTCGTTGCTTCCTGCACAATCAAGTCTTTAGTCTTATTCTCAATCTTATTCTTTTTTAAGGGATCCTCTTCAAGGCTATAAAGCTCTTTATATACATTTATATCCTGTCGAGTCTTCAGAAAGAAAGGAGCAATTATTTTAATTATTTCGATCAGAAGTTTACTTTCAGAAAAAAGTGACATAGGAACTCTCTTAAAAATATAAATTATATTATAAGTATCCTATATCTACTCTTCTCTGAAACTAACAATTTAATAACCATTAGATTATATAGTTCTAAAATATTAAAAAACAATCTCTACGGCAAATAGATTTAGAAAACCCACACTTAATGGGTTAAATAATAAAGGCTAGTTTTTTATTAAGTTTGACTCTTTTAGCTTATTCCATGCAGTCTTGATATGCATTGATTGCATTCTTTGTTTTCGCTCATTCCAATTATGCACATGAACTACTGCTTCTTCCCATGAGGAGACATTTTCATATTTTATAACCCAATGCACTGTGGAAAGTAACTCTAATCCATATAATGATTCATATCCAGCGATAAGATCTTTAACTCTTTCAATATAGTTAACTAAATTAGGAGAATGATGTTTCACATATATCCTAGCTTCTTCTAAAGCTTCGGGGATGGGTTTAATTTCTGATGCAACAACTCCATCACCAACACCCTTAATAAAATGCCCATCAATTCTTTCAAGTACATGCCTTAGTTTATCTGCGTATGGACCATATTCATATTTGATAAAGTCTAAATTAAGGTTGAATCCTGTTTCTTGTAAGAAATAGACTAATTTTTGAGTTTCTATACGTGATAGTCCATAACCAACCTCACGATATCCATCCAAAAGTAACAACAAAGCTGCTCGACCATCAGTCATTTTAGGACGTTTGGTATTGGTATTTTCAGAAATCACATCAGCATTAGGTTGATTAATAGGTGGATAAATACGTGCATCGACATTCGGTATTTGCTTAAAAGATTGCTGAATCAAAGGAAATACCTCTTTCCAGTCCAATCCACCATTCCCACATCCCAGAGGAGGTATTGCAATCGATTCGATATTACATTCTTTTATAACTTTTACTAGGTCATTTAATCCTAATTGAATATCTTCCAATTTAGATGGTGAACGCCAGTGCATTTTTGTAGGAAAATTAATAATATATTTAGGAGTTGCAAGGCTGCCTAGATCATAAGTAAACATCTTACCTAAAGTAACTTCACCTTTTTTACATGCATTGGAATAAGCTTTAAAGTTACTTGGCCATTTTTTTTTAAATTGTAAAGCTATGCCTTTCCCCATAACACCAACACAATTTACTGTATTTACAATAGCATCGACATCGGGTGCAGATAAAAGGTCACCCTCGTGAATGGAAATTGTCATAAATTGTCTCCTAGAAATACCAAGAAGATTTAATGCTTACTGGTATGTCTAAATCATACGCTTTTAATAGCGTCTTGACAATTTCGAGGCTTGACTCATCATATACACCAATTAATTCAATATGTTCGAGGGGTAATGATGTATGAATTAAAAACTCAGCCTGTCGAATTTCACCTCTATCAGGATATTCCGAATTCGTCATAAAATATTTACAATATCCATCAAGTTGTGGCGATGAAGTAAAATAATCCCAATGGATTGTTTCATTTAGTTTTTCATAATCTTTCTCAAAAAGAGCAAAATCTAACGAAGCATTTCGATCAGTAAATAAATATACTTTCTCAAGCTGGACCATTCTCTCTACAGTCGTTTGTAAATATATAATGTTTTCTTGTCTATACTCACATCCTTCAACATTTCCTTGATTAATTGCATAAAGCATAGGTGATCTAGGAGCGAAATAAAAAGGAACATAATCATGTAGAGTTCCATGAGGCGGTAAAGGAACTATTTTTTGACAACGCCTATCTTGGATTGAAGCATGAGCAATGTTTCCGTAACTAATACCATTTTTCCGACATTGATTTTTACAGATTAAAGCTTTCTGATTAAGAATAGATTCTAAATTATCAATTGCCGTCATATGAAATAGTCGAGTAGGAATAGGTCTTGTCATGTTAAAATTCATATTAAATTAATCAAGTAACTTTTTACTGCATTACTTTGCAAAAAATCAATATAAATAAAAATTAATTTTTAAGTTAATTCCTAAAAAGCTTTAAATAGTATATTTCATTTCTAACATAATTAGAGATATCATCATGAGATGTAGAACTGATTAATTATTAAACTCTAAAATCCAAATTATATTTCTGGCTATTTTAAGATTAATATATTTCTTCTAAATATCAACTTATCTAGCAACCTTTTAAATAGGATTTAATTCAAACCCAGATACCATCTAATTTTTATTAAGTCACTATATTTATTCTCTCCAAAATCCTACCTTTCATATACCCAATAAAACCATACCGACAATACAACACCGCCAAACCACACTTCACATCGTTACGTGCATCTGACTGTAAACGATCCTCTCTGACCATCTCAGGCCATGACTACCCACCGAAGTAACAAACAATAATCGCGTCCATCCATTCATCCATAACTTCGCCCTGCCCCATTAAATCCAAAACTAAGGGCTGTACAGCACGGGCTTCATTGTCATCAATCTGGTACTGGGTTTTAGATTTGGTTTTACAAAATGGATCTCCTTCGCTCACAAAGTAATTGGCAGTTATCTCTCATTGTTTCTTCTTACCTAACCATTTTAAACGGCATTGCTTTTCAGCCTGTACCATCGCTGACGCAATTAGCTTGCGAACTCAGGATGTTGAGAAAGCTTTTAAGCAAAGGTATAAATCTGTTTGTCACTCAATTGATACAGTGCACTCGGCGAGCATCGAATCAGCGACCCTGAATTTCGGAAATCTATCTGTTATCTGTTCACGTGTTTAATATTTATCACATACGTTACAACCAGTCTGCAAAGTGGTAATGCATGAGTTCATCACAAAGATTCTTTGCAGCATTGTAAAACCCACTCATTGAGTGGGCTTTTTTATTGCTAACCGTTTTGCCTGAGGTGGTCTTGGAACTCTTGGTCGTGTATTTTGTCGTAATTAACAGGGTCATAAACACATCCAGTTAAAACAACAATTACAGAAAGTACAGCAACCAATTTTTTCATTGAGACAGCCTTCTTTTAACGCAAAATATTCGCTTTAAGTATACTCCTCGGTAGCCATTTTGACTGGACATAATTAAGGCAACTAATTGTTATTTTTAAATTATTGCTGTTCTTTAGCCTATCATTTGATTGTTTAACAAGTTCAAATCAAGGGTTAATACAAAACTTTAAGCCTCAGTCGCTAAATACCAGTTTTTCCAAGAACTGGTTCCTCTCGTTTCAAGAGGCACCGTTGGGATCAGTTTCTCTTTTAATATTTCGGTTTGTTTAACCGCTTTGGCTAGTCTTGCTTTGACTGAATGAATACATTCACGATCACCAAATTCACAGCGGTCTAAAGTTGTTCCACCGAGGACCGTTGGCCAAGCCCTTTGGACATGTTTCAGGGCAAATATATAAAGTGTCACCTAAACGGCACTGACCGCAGCTTTCACAGCCGACTAGGCTATGTTTACTCAATACTTCTGTTTTGAGTAATGCTTTAGCAACCACAGAATTTTCCCAAAAAGGCGCTTTAAAAATAAACCGCCCGACGCCTTTGGCAATTTTAGATCCGAACAGGGCCTCATGCATCACATGCAGTTGGCGATATTTAATGATTTGTTTAGATGTTGGCTGACGTGAAAAACGAGCAATCTCAGGGGTAAACTCTTCGCCTGTCTTGACTTGCCAAAGTGAACTCCAAAGCTCTTCTAAGGCTTTAAGCTCCAAATGTCTATATTGCTCGATGTAACTTTCAAGCAGCACTTGCTCTTCTGGCTTATGACAAGCAGATAAATGAATACCCGCAAATCCTAAGTGTTTACATATTAAAATTTGTAAAGCGCAGCGCAAATAAACACGGTCTGTATGCCCTGCCTGTTTTTCCTCTGCCAAGACTTTTAGCATGTGTGGAGTAATCACAATACCCGCAACTTTATGCTTTACCATAAAGTTGGCACGGCCTAAAGTCAGTGGCATGACGCAAGCTAGTATTTGCTGCGAATAATCATGCTTGGTTAAAAATGATTTGGCTTGTTTTAAGGCTTCAATGTCATAGCCCAATTGGGTAATGATAAAGTCAGCACCTGCTTTAATTTTCTTATGTAGTTTTAAATACTGTGCATCACGCTCAGCTTCGACATATTTAAACGGATTAAAAGCAACGCCAATACGGAAACCACCATGTTGCTTAGCTGCCATTACGGCGTTTACCGACTCTAGGTAACGACTACGAGGCTGTCCGTCTCGACCATTATGATGTTCTTTGAGTTTATCGCCTGTAAGCAATAACAAGTTTTGAATATTGGCAGACTTGGCTTGTTCTAAAAAGAGCTCGAAGTCTTGTATGTCTCGGGCCTTACCTGAAAAGTGTAAGACTTTATCAATTATGTCAGGATAACTTTTACTGGCTTCAAGCGGCGCAATATCATGATCTGAATGTACACGATCTGCCAATGTCATTGCAGCCGGATACCCTGCAAAATCATGTCTTACAGGATAAATTTCATGTAGTGAAGTGAGGTACTCCACCAACACAAAAAACTGGTTTTGCTGGAAGCAGGGAGAAACTTGTGACATAGGCAAAGTGCTGATCAAAACATGACATCAATCATAAGCGCGGCATTATAAATCAAAAGTGCATCAAGATGCGCTAGTCAGAAAGCTCATTGTTTTGCTTGTCTTCACTCTCTTTATTTCTAGGTAATTCGAGTGAACGAGGAAATATAAAATCAAAAGAATCGAGTGCATAGCGGTAAAGCTGAGCTGGTCGTTTGCCTACAATTTTACTGTGGTTGGTTTCTTCAACTGCGCCTGCTTCTATCATACGGCGTCTAAACGCTTTTTTATCTAAGGATTGCCCAAGAATAATTTCATAAATAGTCTGTAGCTCGGTCAATGTAAATAACTCGGGCATGAGACTAGCTGGCAAAGCGGTATAGCGAGTTTTATTGGTTAAACGCTCTAAAGCTAAGCTGAGCAATTCATTATGATCAAACGCCAATGCTAAATCTTGTGCTTTTGCTACAGGCACCCATTCACTGTATTCAGCCAAAGCTTGGTGTTGATAGGCATTAAAATCGATTAATGCAAAATACAAAATGGTTACTGCCCAGCCACGCGGGTCACGTTTGGCATTACCCACAGAGGCAACTTGTTCCAAGTAAGGTGAACTAATTCCTGTTTTTTCGACCAGCTTACGATAAGCTGTGGCCATCAAATCTTGATCGTGCTTTAAATCGGCAAAACCACCCGGTAAAGCCCATTGGCCTTTAGCTGGAAAGTTGGGTCGCTTAATGAGTAATACCTGCAACTGACCATTAAATACCGAGAAAATAGCCATATCGACAGTGAGTAAAGGTGCGTCATAATCTCGGCGATCATAACTGGCAAGGAATTCTTGTTCAGTTTGAATAGTCACGTTCAGTCTCTCAGTGAAAATGATGAGCCGATACTCATGCAACGGCTCATCTAAACTCAGTTATGCGATGGATAAACGCTCACGTATTTGATCCAAAGTACACTCATACTGAAGTTTACCATTTTCAAAGACTGTTTTAAGTGCTCCGCCTTGTTCTTGTTCGGCTGTTTGCTCATCAAACAAAGTAAAGCCATTTTCACTTTCTTCAATGCGTAATAGACCTTTCGCAGATTTTTTAACGCCTGAGTCAGTAATCGGGTCTTTGAACAACTCACGGCCTACCCCATTTACTTGCCCCCAAGTCGCTTTCACAGCAAACCCAAAGGTGTCGCGAGTTAAGTAGTTATAGGTAAAGCTGCCTATACCAAACACCAAATTGTTTGAAGCAAAACCTTTGGCTTCTAACCCTTCTAAAATGCGCTGCGCACGGTCTAGTGTAATCGAGTCACCATAAATTAAACCGACACGTTCATTAAGCACTTTATAGCCTTGGTCCGTGGTTGTACCACCAAACACTTCCCATAAACATTCAACTGCGCCTTTATATGCTGGGCTGCCGACTTCGGCGTCTGGGTCACCACAAAAATTTTAACTGGGTCACCAGAGTCTGGACGGAAAACCAATTTAGCCAAACCTAAAGCATTGGGTTGTCTTGCCAGAATTTCAGGTTTTAACGCTACTGTAAACTCGGTAATCACTCGCCAAAAGTCCCAAGTATCAGACACAATACTGACAACACCCGACGGATAAAGCTCACAGATTAAACGCTTAAATGTTTCTAGCTCACTGTCTTCTGTACCCATACACATCACACTGTGTTCGGTCGCTGGTACAGATACCCCAATCACACCTGTGGCATTGTAATATTCTTCTGCGTAGTCAATAGAAGCAACCGAGTCTGTTCCAATAAAACTGGTTAAGTGGCCTACTCCTGATTGTGCAGCATCATAAATTCCACTCATACCACGGCTACTAAAATCATGTCCTTGCACAGGTACAAAATCGAGTGGTGCGCCAGTTTTTACGGCATATTGAGTTAATAAACGTTTGTACTCATAAGCAATAGTGGCCGTAGTACAGCTTTTCCAAAGCTCAGCACTTAACACGGTTTCGATATAATTCGTTAACCAAAAGAAACGCGGGTCGGTATTAATAACGGTGAGCACGGGTACACGCATATTGACGCGGCTGCCTTCTGGCAAAGCTTTAATCCGTAAAGGTAAATAACCCAAATCGTGTAAAGCTTCAATATGATCGACTGGTACAGCACCTTCACCTAATGAGCTATCCATACGGCGTTTATATGCAGCCACGACTTTGTCTTTAGGTTGCTTAAAAAAGCCTTCATTCCATGTATCGATTAAAAAGTGTTTGATAAAACCCTGAAGACCAAAGAACACAACTTTATCGTCAAAGTCAGGCAACATTTTAGCGAGTCGAGATGAACGCGGTGTAAAGTTTGCGTACACGTACTCTGTGCCTGCTGGATACTGACGTCTGTGATCCGCTTTATAAAAATCGATAGCGTTTAATGGATTAAGTTTAATCGTCATCTTTGTTCTCTTTATTTTGCTGCAAAAGCAATTACTGAAATTTTGTCTGATGGTTGTTGTGGAAAGCTGTCTGAGGTAAACAGTTGATCTAACAGTCCATCAAAAACCTCTATTCCTTTACTGAAAATACCGTGGGTCACATATAGAACGACCTTATGGCAATTGAGGCGACGCAGTTCTTTGGCAATACCAATAAAGGTTGCACCGCCGTCGCAAATGTCATCGGTAATGACCGCTGTGAGGCCTGATAAATCAGTCGCATGTACATGTGTACCTAAAATTTTGCCAGTTACTGGATCACGTTTTTTATCGCACTGAACAATAGTGATTGGTTGTTTGCGCTCAGAATTAAAAGCCTCTGCGACCATTTGTGTACGCGCTTTTGCGCCTTTGTCTGGGCAAACCAGTACTGTTTTTTCATCTTTTAACAATGTGCTTAGCGCTTCACTCTTTGCGATGATGTCGACTGAACTGATGTTTACAACTTCACTAAAAGAAGTATTGGCAGCAAGTAAGGCTGTTGTTACTTCACTATGGCAGTCCCAAACAGTGATCTTGCCTTGTTTGCCCGCTTTTTTGTCAGCATTGATGTTGAGTAACTTGGTCATCACATCAAGCGAGAACGCTTGGCCTACTGCACAAATACGGTCCTGACGTGCATATGGAAAATACGGAACTTCTAGGTCAATGGTTAAACCCTGATTCAGCAATATATTTTCAAGTAGCAAATAGTCCATCACATCGTGACTTGAGGTCATTTGCGCGCGGACCAATACGTTGCCAGATAATGAACCTAACGTTGTTTCATCAATTTGAACATGACGCTCGCCACCAGAAAACTGCGTAAATTTCACTGGAATTTCGTTTCTTGCCGCATCTAAAAGCTGGATAGCCATATCATCCTCTTTTTGTCTGATGACCTTCGATGAATATATAGTGGCACAAAGCCACTATATATTTCAAGTCTAATTTTTAAACTTTTTTCAAAGCCATTTGAGGCATAAAATTTGCAGTTTTAGAGCATTTAGAAATTCGATATTTAAGAGAGATTATTCTTCAATTAATTGAAATAAAAAGTTAATTTAAAAAAAGCATGACGAGTAGAACTATTATTAAAAGTAGTGGATATAACTTTGCCCGCCATAAATCAGGTAGTTTTGAAATAAATTTTTCTGAAAAATATAGTCCAATCCATGTTCCAGCAACCAAGAATAAAGCAGCTTCAAACCAGATTAGTCCGATAAATCCGTTGGGTGTCCATGTAGGTTGCCAAAGTGACAATACGCAATAGGTCAGCGTTGCAGTTAAAGACAAAGGCAGCGTGAGAATGTTTGCAATAGCCGCAGCCTCTGCC
>NZ_POYH01000006.1:0-46479 GCF_002899995.1 Acinetobacter sp. AKBS16
ATTCTCTAAACCACCTCATCATCAAATTCATCGCTTAAAGCAACTAATCTAATCACAAGTAACTGTTTTTCAACAAGTTTCTATCTGCATCACCGCCGATGGATGTGCATTATAGACCATTAATAACCCTTTGCAAGCGAAAATTAAAATTTAATGACTCGAGCGTTTATTTTTAAATCAAAGATAATATTAAGCCTTTGTTTTATATAAATAATTATTTTAATTTTTTATTTTTGACTTAAATAAGCCAGTATCATGCTCGATAATTCTCGCTTAAGTTGTTGTTCTGAGATAAGAAAATTGTTTTGGCTTACATAACGCATCATCGTAAAAAGCGTACTATTAATAATTACAAAGGACTTATGCTTCACCTGTTCGAAGTCCCATTGATGAGGATTTCTACTGAATGTATATAACCCTACTTCAAAAAAATGCTTTTCTAAAATCTGAGCGGCTTGCGAATGACTATAGTCATGCCAATGTTTCAACACTTCTATAAAAAATCCATGATCGGCTTTTAATGCATTAAATCCCAACTCTATTGCTAAGGGAATAAGCAGCTCTAAAGGAATGTTTTCTTGCTGTATAACTAATTCTTTAAGTTGTTGCCCCAACAATTCGCTTTTACGGCGCAATAGTTCTTCTATGATTTGATCTTTATTCTCAAAGTATTGATAAATCGAGCCAACACTTACTCCAGATTTCTCTGCAATTTTAGGCGTCGTCGTATGTAGTAATCCATACTGGGCGATACACTGCTGTGTCGCCTCTAAAATATGGTCAACAATAATTTTTGAACGCTGTTGCTGTGGGACTTTTCTCATCGTTTTTTATTCGTTAAATGCGAATTGAATGCGAATAATTATTCATATTAGCCTATTTATTACTCAGTTCAATAAGTAAGTAACGATATGCAAATGATTAGCCCGACTCGACTTGCTTCTTTTAATGACATGCAAGACAGTAATTTCTTTACTCAGTTTTTAAATATCTGTTGTGAAAAACCAGTACAACCAAGCTATACGGAATATGTGTCTTTACAACATGCCCTTTATGAAGGGGATATTGAAATGGACAAGGTGATTGATTGGGTTATGCAAAATCCCAAAGATCACCGAATAATTTTTGAGAAGATATTATTTCAAGGCCGTGATGAACTCTCTGAGCTTATACCTACTGAGTTAGAAAATTTCTTTAATTACATCGAACAAAAGCCTGAATGGTTAGATCAGCGCCAAATCGATGAGGCTGTTAAATTTACCCATCGTTTAGGAATAAATAATGGTTTTATTCTTAGAGATTTATCCTTAATGGCGGGATATTTATATCCGGGATTTAATCAACCCCTAATTTTAACGGGTGCATTAAAGAAAGAAGCGGGAACACGTTTAGCAGAAACCACAAAATGGTGGGTAGATATTACTGAACCCCAAGGGCTTTCTCGTTTGAGTGCAGGTTTTACGTCAACGATTTATGTTCGCTTTATTCATGCACTCGTTCGCCGGCAATTAAAAAAGTCTGACCGTTGGGATAGTGAGGTTTGGGGAATTCCTCTTAATCAATTTGATTTAGCAATGACTAATTTGGCTTTTAGCAGTGTCGTTTTACTCGGTATTAGAGCTTTAGGTATATGGCCAACAAAACAAGAGACAGGGAGTTTTTTACATTTCTGGCGTTATGTTGGTTGGTTAATGGGTATTGAGGAAAAATGGCTTATTCAGTCTGAACCTGAGGGTTGGAGGTTACTTTACTGGATGCAGTTTGCTCATCCTCGCTCCGATCACAGCAGTATTGAATTAGGATTGAGCTTGTCGAAAGAACCTTTTGAGAGAAAATATCTGCATTTACGCTCTTTACAGCAGAAACTTGCTTATCGACAACATTTAGAACTTACCCAATTTTTTATTGGTAAGAAAAGAATGAAACTACTCGGATTGCCTCAGCAATCTGCCTCATGGTTTGCTTATTATTTAATTGTGCGTAATTTACTACTTTATAATGGCGCAAAGCTTTCACCAAAAGTTGAAAAGTTTTTATCTAAATCAGGCCGTAATATACAAAAACTTGGCTTAACGCTTTATCAGAATCAAGGTAAGGCAAAAACCTTAGCAAGTATGCATCAATAATTCTGGAATCTAAAAAAGCAAAAAATGGAAGCCCGTTATCCAGACTTCCATTTTCAACTATTAAGAACCTTATTGAGTTGATGAACTATGCATTTCAGCGTGATTCATTTGCTCATGTGACTCCATCATCTGCTTCTTTTTTTGACTTGGCATGTAGTCAGGCTCATTGTTGATGGCCAAGTAAAAAATAATCATAAACAATACACTCAAGATAGAAGCCACAATAAGTAACTTCCATCCCCACCAAGACTGTTCAGGCGATAATTTATTAGTCATTTCATTTCTCTCATTAAATTAATAATTTCAGTTCTTTAATTCGCTAAAGCTTATTAAAACTTCATACTCATACGAACCCAGTAATTTCTTCCGATATTGTTAAACTGCTCTTCGCTCGCAAATCCAAAGCCTGCACTACCCGCTTTATTTAAGTGTTCGGTATAGGTCTTATCTAATACGTTATCGATGCCAACTGAGACATCAATATCTTTACGAAGGTTATAACTTCCGTTTAAAGAAAGTGTTGAGAAACCTTTACTTGGTTTTAGGTCATATCCCACGATATTACCTTGATGTAGACTCACACGGTTTTGCTCAGCAACAGCTCGCCATAACAGACCAAAGTTATATTTGTCAGCCACATAGCGAATATTTAAACGACCTTCTAAAGGTGAAATTTGAGGTAGAGGTTTGTCATCTGTGGTGTTTTTGCCCCACGCATACATCGCACTCAAATCTGCCTGAATACGGTCAGTGAATTGGTACCCAATACCCGCTTCTGCACCAGCGATGGTTGCATCGACATTTTTGGCTCCCGCAGTAATATCATGGCTCATATCATGTCCATCCATTCCCATACTTGGGTGATGGTGGTAACTCATTAATATGTAGTCATCTACTAAACCTGCATAGGCAGAAGCCCATGTGTTTAAAGCACCATGTTGTTGCTGAAAACCCAGGTCCACCTGTAGTGTTTTCTCAGGATTCACACCGTTAAAAGTATTGGTTGAACCCGCATTACCATGTTTAGGCGAGAAAAGTTCCCAATAATCAGGCATACGCTCTACATAACCTAAACCAATATAACTTTTTAGGTCATGCTCAGGATGTTGATTTTCCCAGCGAACAAATGCGCTTGGCAAAGTCTTTTCAAGCTTCGTGTTAAAGCCTTTTGCTTGAGAATCGGTACGTTCATCTTCAACTGTGACTCGATCTAAACGTGCACCTGTAACCAGCTTATTTTGATCGTTCCATTGATAACCAAGTTCACCAAAAGCACCGTATGATTGAAAATGCATATCTTGACGATATGGAACATTCATAGAAGGCATTGTTGGCGATGACATGCTGCCACCATGTTTATTAAATTGAGAGTCAACGCCTGTGATCAAACTCCATTTGTTCCATTCAGAAGTCATTGCCAAACGTGAGTTTAATGTACGGCGTGTCACCTGCATGGCCATTGCATTTGGCATCAGCATGGTCATACCACCATGATTCATTTCAACTAATGGTGGTGTACGCAAGCTAAAGTTATCCATAATATGGTCGTTATAGCTATAGTTCACCTGCCCTTCAATTTTCTTGATCACATCAGTGATATTTTTCTTTTCAAAACGAAGCCCTAAACTTTCACGCGCAAATTGAGATCCGTCCATTGAACGTCCAGCATAAAGCGATTCACCATCAGATTTCCCACCCGTGATTTCGACCCACGTGTTTTCATCTGGAGTAAAGCCAAGCGCTACATCAGCATTCCACTTTTTCCATGCTGATGGAACTGTATTGCCATCACCATCTTGATAACTATTCGACTCTGAACGGTTAGCATTTAAACGGATATATTTTTTCTCATCGCCAACGGCCGCTTCAATATTATGGTCAATACGCCCATATGAACCTAGTAAGACACTCGCTTGACCGCGATAGGGTTTTTCAGAGGTAAGCTTTTCAGGCTGACGTTCAAATAGAACTGTTGCAGCTGAACCAGTATTGGCATATTGAACCGTTTGTGGCCCCTTAATCACAGAAATCCGGTCATAACTTTCTGGAGAAATATAAGAAGTTGGAGCATCCATTCGGTTTGGGCAGGCACCCAAGTTCTCTGTGCCATCCGTTAGAATTTTAATACGTGAACCAAACATACCTCGGAATGTCACATCACCATTTGTTCCACCGCTTTGTATCGAGTTAAAACCCATAATACTTTGCAGATAGTCTGCGCCATCTGTGGCAGGGACTGGCTGAATCGGTTGCTTTGGATCTGCGTGTACGATCAGACCATTTGCATCATTGCCTTGCTGTGCTGTAACAACAATAGGTGCTAATGAATGAAGTGTGTTGGTTTCGGCATCATTTTTTTCTGATTCGGCAAACACTAGACCCGAATGAGAGACAGCAAGCATCGCAACCCATAAAGGTTGTAGTAAAAATTTAGAATGTGGCATTTTTTATACGCTCTAAAACATAAATAAAGTGATATCGAAGTCAGTTAAGACCCCAACAAAAATTGCTTTTATTTATGCAAATAGAGGCGGCGCACGTCCTTGCGGGAGTAGGAAAAGTCGCTGTAGCGCAAAGTAAACATGCCGGAAAGCTTGTTGATACGCGACTAAGCGAACTTGTATACGAACAAGCACCTCTTTTACGCCGAATTCAGGTGGTAAAACCAGATTGGCATAAACGGTACAATATTGACACTGATGGTTTGCATCATGGTGATCATGATGGTCAGGTACTTGCGCCTGTTCGATATGATGCTGGTGATGTGAATGGTGCATGGCATGTGACATGGCTTCCGTCTGTGCTTTTGGTTTAAGCAAAGCACGGGTAATAGTTTCACAGACCGGAGCAATTTGATATTGCTTCGGTAATAGCGGCTGTAGAAATACCGCAATCTGTAAAAATACTGCTGCACAGGCAAGCAGCAAACCACTACGAAAAACCAAAAATCACATCCACACTATATTGGTGTTTGAAAAATATTAACGTTTTACCGCAACTTTTTCACGTTCGCGTTGGCGAACAATTTTTTCGACTTTTTCACGCGCACGCTGACGCTTAAGTGGTGACAAATAATCCACAAACAATTTGCCATTTAAGTGATCCATTTCATGTTGGATACAAACAGCGAGAAGTCCGTCAGCTTCTATCTCAAATGCTTGACCTTCAAGGTTAATTGCCTCAATTTTCACGCGTGACGGGCGATCAACTTTGTCGTATATTTGTGGCACTGATAGACAGCCTTCTTCGTACGGCTGCGTCTCTTCAGTCAGCGGAGTTACTTTGGGGTTAATGAAAACCATAGGTTCATCTTTAGATTCAGACAAATCCATGACGATAAGCTGAATATGACGATCGACCTGAGAAGCTGCTAAACCGATACCTGGTGCCGCATACATGGTTTCAAACATATCTGCTGCAAGTTGACGAATTTCATCAGTAACTTCTTCAACGGGCTTAGCAATGGTACGAAGACGGGGATCAGGAAAACTTAAAATAGGTAATAAGGCCATACTGTCGTCCTCACTTATGCCATTGATTGAAAAACCAAATGAAGGAAATACTTCATCGAAAAATTGTGTGTAAGCCGCCCATTATAACGCAACTGCACACATAATTTTTAGGAATTATCATAATGAAAAAGGTTTTTAACGGCATGGTTAATTTTCATGCCTTGGGGATAAAGAAGCATTTACTTGCCTTGGCGCTCTGTACAGGTGTCGCAATCGGTACGATAGCAGAGGTTCATGCAACCAGTCCGAACCATAATCCACCCTCACTTAAAAGTAATGCACCCAATGTATATGTTGTAAAACGTGGGGATACTTTATGGGATATTTCAGAACATTTTCTAAATAAACCATGGCGTTGGCCTGAAATCTGGGCGAGCAACCAACATGTTAAAAATCCACACTGGATCTATCCGGGTGACCGATTACTATTATGTAGCCTAGATGGGCGTCCTTTAGTCGGTAAAGATGAGGGCGATGGTTGTGTCGGTATTATTCGCCGCTATACAGGTCAAACCACAAACCTACAACCACAAGTTCGCGTCGAAGCATTAAATAATAGCGTTCCGGTTATTCCACTTGAACATATTAAACAGTGGTTAGAGAACAGTACTATTTTACCAGCCGACTCAATTACCAACACACCTTATATTGTTGGTACAGCCGATCAACGTGTACTTGCAGGAAAAGGCCAGACTATTTATGCACGAGGACAAGGCTTAATTAATGGGCAGCGTTATGCCGTCTACCGAGAAGGTGAACCTTACTATTTCACAGACAATAAAGGTAAAAAGCATAGTTTAGGGATTGAGCTACTACAGGTTGCTTCAGGTGTTGCGGTATCTTCTGAAAAAGATATTACTACATTAGAACTAACAGATAGTTATAACGCTGAAGTACGTCGTGGCGATCGTGTTATGCCTGAAGAGCAAGCTACTTTGCCAACATTATTTTACCCAGTAGATGCGAAGCAAGTGACGGATGGTGGCAAGATTATTCGTGTCATGGGTTCAATTGGTAGAGCTGCAAAAAATAGTGTAGTGACTTTGGATCGCGGTACAACTCAGGGCATTCAAGTAGGTCAAGTTTTTGATATTACTCAACAAGGTGAATCAATTCGCGACCCTAAAACTAAAGAAGTAATTCAACTTCCTGGCCAACAAATTGGCAGTCTAATGGTTTTTAGAACTTTTGATCAGCTAAGTTATGCTTATGTTTTAGAGAGCGATTTACCAATTAAAGTTGGTTCAAGCATTCAGCCACCTCAATTTAATGATTAATGCTGGATGTACCTTTTACAATGCTCACTCAACTTTCTTCACACCA
The DNA here is from genome assembly GCF_002899995.1 of Acinetobacter sp. AKBS16. Lineage (NCBI taxonomy): Bacteria > Pseudomonadati > Pseudomonadota > Gammaproteobacteria > Moraxellales > Moraxellaceae > Acinetobacter > Acinetobacter sp. AKBS16. The sequence goes on from NZ_POYH01000006.1 coordinate 6,962, forward strand.
CTACCACACACTTAAAGTGTGGTATTTGGTGCAGCACTCTTTAGTTAGCTTTAAAAAAATTATTGATTATTTTGGAAATTGTGAAAAAGCCACTCAACCTGATGGTTTAGCAAAGTGGTCCTCTCTGGGGCTACATGCTAATCACTTAAAGCGTGTAAACGAATTTCAAACGCCCCAAGGTCAGGCGCAGTTTGAACAACTTGTACAACAAGTTCGTCAGCATACGGATTTTATTTTAACGGCAGGTGACTCAGGCTACCCCTCTCAATTACTTCCTTATACAGATTATCCACCTATTATTTTTGGGAAAGGTCAAGCGCAAGCTTTATTGCAACCTCAGATTGCGATTGTCGGTAGCCGAAAACCAAGCCCACATGGACGACAGGTCGCTTATGATTTTGCTTACTACTTAAGTGAAAAGGGCTTTTTCATTAGTAGTGGTCTGGCTTATGGCATTGATGAAGCCGCACATCAAGGTGCATCTACTCATCAACGTACCATTGCAGTGACGGGTACGGGCTTAGACACTACTTATCCAGCTCAAAATAAAAAACTTGCAGAACATATTTTGGCTCAAAACGGCGCCATTATTACTGAGTTTTTACCGGGTACACCGCCATTACAACAGCATTTTCCACGTAGAAACCGAATTGTCAGCGGTTTGAGTTTAGGCGTTTTGGTGGTAGAAGCGACATTAAAAAGTGGCTCACTCATCACGGCCAATAAAGCTGCTGAACAAGGTAAAACCGTATTCGCGATTCCGGGCCATATTTATAGCGAGTTTCATCAAGGATGCCATCAACTTATCCGTGAAGGTGCAATTTTAATCGACCATCCTGAACAGATTATTGAGGATCTTGCTTTACCAACCCAATGGCAAAGTCAGCAACAAAATCAAACTGAAGAAGCTAATACGAATACTCCAGAAATTCCTGAGCATTTGATTGACCTTTATCAGTCTTTAGACTGGGTGGGACAAAATATTGACCAACTTGTAGTTCACCATAATATTCCAGTTTCTGAACTGACCTCTTCACTAATGGAACTAGAACTACTCGGTTTATGTATGCAACAATCAGGGCTGTATTTACGTTGTCGTTCTTAGTATTAGAGCGCACAATAGCGATTCTGTTTGATTGAAAGGAAAGTATTACCATGATTACGACCTCAGTGACCGAAGCAGCCGAATGTTTACAACAAGGTCAAGTTTTGGCATATCCAACTGAGGCAGTCTGGGGACTAGGCTGTGATCCATTTAATGAACAAGCTTTTCAAAAAATTCTTGAATTGAAACAGCGCCCTATTGAAAAGGGCGTCATTTTATTGGCTGGCCATATTAGTCAAGTAGAACATCTACTAACTTCCTTACCGCAAACTACTCAGCAAGAAATTATTGATTGCTGGACAAACCATCAACCCTCAGAAAGAGCCACAACTTGGCTATTACCTGCTGATCAACACATTCCCTCATGGATTAAAGGCGAGCATCCTCTTGTTGCAGTACGTGTAACGACACATCCTTTATGTGTCGCTTTATGCAATGCTTTTCATGGTTTTATTGTATCGACGAGTGCCAACCCTAGTGGACAAGAACCTGCACATTCTTTACAAGATGCCTGCCAATACTTTGGTTCACAATTAAACTATCTCAATGGTGATTTAGGCCAAAGCCAACAGCCAAGCCGCATCATTAACGCCTTAACTGGTGAAGTGATACGTCCTTAATTCCAGACAAAAAAAAGCTCAGTTATATAGGGATAACTGAGCATAAAAAAGGATGGGTATATACCACATCCAGAGGGTTTGGATATCTCTGGAACGAAAGAAAAATTGCTTAAAAGAGCATCTTTCGTAGTGGTCGCTATTATGTGGCAAGAGACTTAATGTGAGAAATATATTATTTCTCTAAAAAAAGCATGAAAAGTGTAGGGAATTTGGCGTTTTTAGCAGTTGAATTAAAATTATATTAATATTTTTATTGGCCTTTTTTAATATTTATGTTACACAATCTTTTCATAAATATATTTATAAATCATATAGAAAAGCTTAGATTGATAAAAAACTGGCATATTTTCATCACTTTTTTTAAAAATATGCCATAGTTTTTTTATGATTCTTAATTTTGCTCTGGCAAAAGATCTGATTTTTTAGAATTAACCTTCTTTTGTGCCATGATAATGCCCACCAGAATCATAATTCCGCCGAAGGTGTGATATATGGTCCATTGTTCAGATAACCAGATACTTGCAATAATGGCGGTGAACACTGGCACAAGATTCATAAAGATACTGGTTCTATTTGGCCCAAGTTGTTGTACGGCTAACATCCAAACTAACGGCGCAATTAAAGAAGCAAATACACCGGCATAAATTGCACTTGGTGCATTTTGTGCATTTAAGGCATCCAGACCAAACCAGAAAATTAAAGGAAGATGGAACAGCACGGAAAACCCAATCTGAACGTATAAGCTTGTCATAATTGGAAGTGGAAGCTGCCATTTCTTTAAGAAAACTCCATAAAATGCATAGAAAAACACAGCAATAATCATCAATGCATCGCCAAGGTGCCCACCACCACTTAAAAGCTTATTAATATTTCCTTGGGACATAACGTATAGCAGACCAGCAAAAGACAAAATACTGCCAAAAACTGCAAAGCGATTAGGCACATCTTTTAAAATGGCAAGCGAAACAAAGATCGTAAAGATGGGAATAAATGCATTCACAATCCCCATATTGGTTGCACTAGTATAATGGGCAGCCGTATAAGCCAAGCCTTGATAAAGCACCATCCCAAATGCACTTAACACAGCAAGCTTAGGTAAATAGGGTATTACTAGTCGTCTTTGTCTCCAAACAGACAAAAACATAAATGGAGTCAAAATAATAAAAGCGATTAACCACCGATAAAAGCTGATACTTACCGGAGAAATATAGTCCGAGACATAGCGGGTGACTACAATATTTAAAGACCAAATCAGTACTGCCAGAATGGGAAAAATAAATGCCCATTTGTGATATTTCATGACCTGACTCATAGTAATACACCAACTACAAAAGAGACTTTATTTTGAAGAATGTCTTAATAAATTGAAATATCGTATTTCCGACATTAATATTGAACTTAAGACATCATTTATTTTTTAAAATAATGTCCAAGCTTTCATGGCATGTTCTACCACTTTATGTAATTGTTCAGTACTTGCACCATCTCTAGCCTGAATGGTAAGCCCCTGAATAACAGTCGCATAAAAATCAGTCATTTCTTGCAAAGGGGCATTAGTAGGCAAATCGCCCTGCTCTACACCTTGTTCAAGACGTTTTAATAACTTTTCTTTGGTCTTTATTCGCTTATCTAAAAGATTTTGCTGTACCTCTTGTGTGGCATCAGAACAGTTCATAGCAGCGACTACCAACATACAGCCAGCTGGCTTATTGGGTTGAACCAATCGTTTTACATTGTCATAAAGATATAACTCAAAAGCGATTTTTGCAGTTTTTGCCTCTAAAAATATCGTTTCAATAGGACATGCTTCATGAGCGAGATAATAGTCAATACTTTTGTAAAACAAACCTGCCTTATCGCCAAAAGCACTATATAGGCTCGGCGCTGTAATTTCTAAAGCATGTGTTAAGTCACTAATAGAGGTTGCTTCATAGCCATGTTCCCAAAAAAGTAACATAGCTTTCTCTAACACTTGCTGCTCATCAAAGCATTTAGGACGTCCACGCTTCTTTTTTAACGTGTCCTCATTAACAAGATCTGTTTCATGCCTATTTGTCATAAAGATCACATCTATTTTTATAACAATCGTTATTAAATTAATTGACGTTCAATTTTTTATCAACTATTTTATTTTCATAATGATCGTTAGTTAATTATAAATTTGCCTTTCTTCACTTCGAATTTAGCAAAGTAAGGATTTCTTTATGGACCAATCTACTACTTCTAAAGCACGACCCATGACTTCCACACAAGGGAGCTGGTTTGCTATTTTGGCTGTTGCCATCGCAGCCTTTGCCTTGGTAACGAGTGAATTTTTACCTGTTGGTGTCTTAAATAGTGTTGCAGCCGATTTACACATTTCTGTAGGTACAGCAGGTCTTATTATTACAGTACCCGGCATTATGGCAGCGATTGCAGCCCCACTATTACCCGTTTCAGTAAAGCAACTTGACCGCCGTTATGTGCTTATTTTACTGACTGCTATTATGGTGATTGCCAATACCATTACGGCTTTTGCAGAAAACTTTCATGTTCTATTGTTGAGCCGTTTGATTTTAGGGATTTCGATTGGTGGATTCTGGGCAACAGCAATTGCCTTAAGCGGTAAGCTCGCACCTGCAAATTTACCTATTGCTAAAGCAACTGCTGTAGTAATGGCTGGTGTAACTTTCGCCACTGTACTAGGTGTACCGATTGGAACATGGTTAAGTGAGTTTTACGGGTGGCGCAGTGCCTTTGGAATTACAGCTGCTATCGGTCTTGTTGTATTAGTGCTTCAGCTTATTTTCTTACCAAAACTTTTACCAGAGTCAGCAATACATATTCGTGATTTACCTGCATTATTACGCACACCTAAAGCACGTAGCGGCATGCTTATTGTTTTATTAATTGGGCTTGCTCACTTCTGTGCATATAGTTATTTAGCCCCTTTCTTTAAAAATGTAGCCGGGTTTAATGGCACAACTATTAGCTCATTATTATTGCTTTACGGAATAGCCGGTATTTTTGGAAATGCATTTGCAGGGTACAGTGGTAATTTAAATGTTCGGTATACCTTAGCTTTCGTTGGAACATGTTTTGCCATTGTATTCTTTGGCTTCCCAATCTTTGCTATCCATGAGTTTGGTGCCATTGTCCTTACAGCATTATGGGGCTTCGCATTTGGTGCCTTCCCTACCTCTGCCAATATTTGGATGTTTGTACACGCACCTCATGCTGTAGAAAAAGGTATGCCGCTTTTTGTTGGTATGTTCCAAGTCATGATTGCTACAGGATCATTATTAGGTGGTTATGTAGTTGATCATTTCAATGAAAATACTTTAATTTATGGGGTATTAAGCTTCGTTGCTTTAGCTTTAATTAGTACATTTACCTTAGCCAAAGGTTTAAACAATCCCAAAGCAACATGTGAAAATTAGAATATTACTTAGAGTAGACCCATGAAAAATGAGGACCAACAATTTTCTTTATTGGAGAGTATAGAAGTTCATGAATTTCTATACGAAAAAGAAGATATTGTTCGTCCTCATGCTTCCCTATGGGGAGATTTTAATTTTAGTTTAAATGGTATTTTAGAAATACAGGTAGAAGAGCAAATATACTTGTCTCCTCCAAGCTATGGGCTTTGGATTCCCCCTCAAACGGTTCATCAATCTACCCATATCGATCATGAAATTCATTATATCTGTATTCGTTTACACCCTCGGCTTTGCTCTATTTTAGGAGATATTTGCCGATGCTTTAGTATTCAGCCCTTCTTTCGGACCTTAGTTTTACAAATATTGGAACAGCAAAAACAAACGGAAAAGCCTGAATATTTAGAACATCTTTTACAGGTTTTATTCGATCAATTACAACAAGCACCCGCCTATTCTCATTATTTACCACAAACACGGCATCCTGTTTTACTGCCAATTTTAGAAAAGCTTTCAGACCCATTACTTTTTAATCTCTCTTTACAGCAGCTACTTCAGAACTTTTCTGTCAGTGATCGTCATTTACTACGCTTAAGCCAACAAGAACTACAACTTTCACTATCCGAATGGCGTAATCGAGCCAAAATTGTTTACGCCATTCATCAGATCCGTCAAGGAACACCGATTAAACGCCTAGCATACGATTTAGGATATCAACACAGCTCAAGTTTTATCGAATTTTTTAAAAGATATACAGGCCAAACACCTGTTCAAATCAGAAATAATTAGATAGTAAAACTGCTTTTGTATATCTTTTTATTTTTTGAACACGAATATTATTGCACTACTCAAGAATAGCAGTTAAAACAAATGCGTTACTTGATATCAATTACAATCTTCAGGAAAGACTCATGACTCAATCTGTATATCATATTCCAGTAAAAGCTATTTCAGGCGAAACGGTTGACCTTGACCAATATAAAGGGAAAGTTTTATTAATCGTAAACACAGCGTCTAAATGTGGTTTAACTCCACAATACGAAGGCTTAGAAAAGCTGTATCAAGCAAAGAAAGATCAAGGTCTTGAAATCTTAGGCTTCCCTGCAAACAACTTTAAAGAACAAGAACCTGGTTCGGATGAAGAAATTCAACAGTTCTGCTCATTAAACTACGATGTTCATTTCCCACTTTTCTCTAAAATCTCTGTAGCTGGCGAAGATAAACATCCACTTTATCAAGCGCTAACAACAGCTCAACCAGAACGCATTGGAGAAGGCCCTTTCCGTGAGCGCTTAGAAGGTTTAGGTATTCCTACTAGCCCTGCCCCTGAAGTGTTATGGAATTTCGAGAAATTCCTAGTAAATAAAAACGGTGAAGTTGTTGCGCGTTTTGCACCTAACTTAACAGCAGACGATGAACAAATTGTAAAAGCAGTTGAAGCAGAATTAGCTAAATAATTTTTGCATCAAACTAATAAAAGGAGTGCTATAGCACTCCTTTTTTATTGTCTACTCAAAATGTTGTTCATTTGCAACAATACCTTATTTCTACATATTTTATGCATATAGTACCTACTTGCTTCAGTTGGTATTGTTTGTAGTTATGAAAAAAGTTTTACAAGGTGCATTTTTCCCATTTGTGATTTTTGCTTCAGGTATGTTGTTACTTGGATGTGATCAGGCACAAGACCACGCAAAGGAACAAGAATCCGTTCAGACTAACGATCAAATATCAGAACAAGCTGATGACTCTCAACAAGAAATCACAGCTACACAAAATAAAACTGAATTAAAAAATGGTAATGTTTTTTATATCGTTCGTGATGCCGCTAACTTACAGTTAAAGGCTGGCGACTATATCGAAAAGCTCAAGGACACTCAACTTGACGTTGAACAAGCTATTCAAGATAAAGATCAGCATGAGCTAAAAACAACTGTGACGACTTTGAAAGCACAGTTAGAAGGTTTAAACCAAGCTTTGCTTGGTTTAGATATCAGAAGTCAGGAAGTTGAAAATATTCGTCAAAGCCTATTACAGGCAAACCAGCAAGCTTTAAGCATGCCTTTATTAAATGGGAAATTAGAGCAAATTAATTTCGACCAAATTGAAAAGCAACTTAATACCATCCAAATGGATATGGTCAAGCTCGCTGCTATGATTATGGCAGGAGATGAAAAATCAGATTCAAAAACTGATTCTTAATTTTCTTTTTAGCAATAAAAAAAGCCACCGAAAGGTGGCTTTTTCAATCTCGAACCGCGTCTTATTGAGCGCGGTTTTTGATTTTACGGATAGTTTCAAGCTGTGCAGCGGTTTCTGCCAAGGCAGCCAACGCAGCAGCTGAGTCCAAATCACTCTTTTGGTTTGCAAGCAATTGTTCAGCATTTTTACGTGCTTCTAAAATTGCAGCTTCATCCAAATTGTCAGCACGGATTGCAGTATCTGCAAGAACCGTCACAACATGAGGTTGAACTTCTAAAACACCGCCAGATACATAGACGATTTCTTCTGTACCATTTTCCAACAGAACACGAATCGGGCCCGGTTGAAGCAAGGTTACAAGTGGAGCGTGACCAGGCAAAATACCAAGTTCACCACCTGCACCTTTCGCGATTAACATCGTCACTGCGCCAGAGTAAATTGACTCTTTAACACTTACGACATCACATTGCATAGTCGCCATGAGATGATCTCCTTAAATTAGAGTTTCTCAGCTTTAGCAATCACTTCGTCAATACCACCAACCATATAGAACGCTTGTTCTGGGATGTGATCGTATTCACCAGCTAATAGACCTTTAAAGCCACGAATCGTTTCTTTAAGTGGTACTAATTTACCAGGAGCACCAGTAAATACTTCAGCTACGTGGAATGGTTGAGAGAAGAAACGTTGGATTTTACGCGCACGGTAAACAACCAATTTATCTTCTTCTGCCAATTCATCCATACCCAAGATTGCGATGATGTCTTTAAGCTCTTTATAGCGTTGCAATACGTTTTGTACTGCGCGCGCAATTTCATAGTGCTCTTGACCAACAACTAATGGGTCTAACTGACGTGAAGTTGAGTCAAGTGGATCGATCGCTGGATAGATACCAGAAGATGCGATGTCACGGCTCAATACTACTGTTGCGTCTAAGTGAGCAAATGTAGTTGCAGGCGATGGGTCTGTTAAGTCATCGGCAGGTACATATACTGCTTGGATCGAAGTGATCGAACCAGACTTAGTAGATGTAATACGCTCTTGAAGAACACCCATTTCTTCTGCAAGTGTAGGTTGGTAACCTACCGCAGATGGCATACGACCTAACAATGCTGATACTTCAGTACCTGCAAGTGTATAACGGTAGATGTTGTCGACGAATAATAATACGTCACGACCTTTACCGTTTTCGTCTTTTTCATCACGGAAGTATTCAGCCATAGTCAAACCAGTTAACGCTACGCGTAAACGGTTACCTGGTGGCTCGTTCATCTGACCGTAGACCATTGCTACTTTGTCAAGAACGTTAGAATCTTTCATTTCGTGATAGAAGTCGTTACCTTCACGAGTACGCTCACCAACACCAGCAAACACAGATAAACCTGAGTGTGCTTTCGCGATGTTGTTGATCAATTCCATCATGTTAACGGTTTTACCAACACCAGCACCACCGAATAAACCAACTTTACCACCTTTCGCAAACGGGCAAAGTAAGTCAATTACTTTAATACCAGTTTCTAAAAGGTCAGTAGAAGCTGCTTGTTCAGCATAAGAAGGCGCTTGACGGTGAATCGGCAAACGTTCTTCAGTCGCAACAGGACCTGCTTCATCGATAGGACGACCTAAAACGTCCATGATACGGCCAAGAGTGGCTGTACCAACTGGAACAGAGATCGGTGCGTTTGTGCTAGTTACAGTAAGACCACGTTTAAGACCTTCTGTAGAACCCATTGCGATGGTACGAACAACACCATCACCAAGTTGTTGCTGAACTTCTAAAGTAGTTTCAGTACCGTCAACTTGGAGAGCGTCATAGATCTTTGGAACGCTTGTGCGCTCAAACTCGACGTCGATAACCGCGCCGATGATCTGAATGATACGACCGCTACTCATTGCTGTCTCCTCAATTCAAACTTAATAATGTTAAACGGCAGCGGCACCACCAACGATCTCAGAGATTTCCTGAGTAATCGCGGCTTGACGCAGCTTGTTATAGATGAGTTGTAAGTCTTTGATAAGCTGACCTGCGTTATCTGTCGCTGCTTTCATTGCGACCATACGTGCAGATTGCTCACATGCGACGTTTTCAATCACACCTTGATAAACCATAGACTCGATATAGCGAACTAATAAACCATTTAGCAATTCTTCTGCTTCTGGTTCATAGATGTAATCCCAACCATAAGTACGGTTGAGGTCATCGCCTTCTTCTGCTGGTGCTAAAGGAACAAGTTGCTCAACTTTAGGCTTTTGTGTCATTGCATTGACGAAACCATTTGATACGAGATAGATACGATCTAATTCGCCTTTATCAAATGCATCAAGCATAACTTGCACTGAGCCAGTTAACTGTTCCAAACTAGGGGCATCACCAATTTGAGTGGTTGCACCCAGCACTTTACCGCCGTAATTCTTAAAAAACGAAACCGCTTTTTGACCAATCAAAGCAAATTGAACTTCAATTGACTGCTCTTGTTGTGCTTTGACATGCTGCACAACTTTCTTGAACAAGTTAATGTTCAAACCACCTGCCAAACCGCGATCTGAAGATACAATGATGTAACCAACACGCTTAACTGGGCGGTCCACCATATAACGGTGTTTGTATTCAGGGTTTGCTTGTACCAAGTGAGCAATTACACGGCGCATATTATCGGCATACGGACGGCCCTGAGCCATGCGCTCTTGCGCACGACGCATTTTTGAAGCAGCTACCATTTGCATCGCGCGAGTAATCTTTTGCGTGCTCTTGATACTAGCTACTTTGGCGCGAATTTCTTTTAAATTTGCCATACGCTTAACCTAGTATTCGAAAGCCCTTTCGAGCTTCCGAAGGTTGATCCGTGAACCAAACTTAACTAAAACTGAACTTAGTAAGTTTGAGTCGCTTTAAAGCTTTCAATACCAGCTTTGATTGCTGCTTCGATGTCTTTGTTGTAGTCACCAGTTTCATCGATTTGTTTCATCAACGGAGCATATTCTGAACGGAAGTAAGCAATTAACGCAGCATCAAAGTCTACGATTTTCTTAACTTCTACGTCAGCCATATAGCCTTCGTTAGATGCATAAACAGAAACAGCTTGGTCAGCAATTGAGTAAGGAGCATATTGTTTTTGCTTCATTAACTCAGTTACACGTTGACCATGTTCAAGTTGTTTACGAGTTGCTTCATCAAGGTCAGAAGCAAACTGAGCAAACGCAGCCAATTCACGGTATTGCGCTAAAGCGGTACGGATACCACCAGACAATTTTTTGATGATCTTAGTTTGAGCAGAACCACCAACACGAGATACAGAGATACCCGCGTTCACAGCAGGACGGATACCTGCGTTGAATAATGATGTTTCTAAGAAGATCTGACCGTCAGTAATCGAAATTACGTTTGTTGGTACGAATGCAGATACGTCACCTGCTTGAGTTTCAATAATTGGCAATGCAGTTAAAGAACCAGTTTTACCAGTTACTGCGCCATTAGTGAATTTCTCAACGTATTCAGCAGATACACGTGAAGCACGTTCAAGAAGACGTGAGTGAAGATAGAATACGTCACCTGGATACGCTTCACGACCTGGTGGACGACGTAAAAGCAATGAAATTTGACGGTAAGCAACAGCTTGCTTAGACAAATCATCATAAATGATAAGAGCGTCTTCACCGCGGTCACGGAAGTATTCACCCATTGTACAGCCAGAGTACGGAGCTAAATACTGCATTGCAGCAGGATCAGCAGCCGCAGCAGCGACAACAGTTGTATACGCCATAGCGCCAGTTTCTTCTAGCTTACGTACAACGTTTGCAATTGTTGATTGTTTTTGACCAATCGCAACGTATACACATTTAATGCCAGAGTTTTTCTGAGCGATAATCGCATCGATCGCCATTGCTGTTTTACCAGTTTGACGGTCACCAATAATCAACTCACGCTGACCACGACCCACAGGAATCATGGTATCAACTGATTTATAACCAGTTTGAACAGGTTGGTCTACAGATTGACGCCAAATTACACCTGGTGCTACTTTTTCAACAGCATCAGTTAATTTTGCATCAATTGGGCCTTTACCATCAATTGGGTTACCCAAAGCATCTACGACACGGCCAAGAAGTTCAGGACCAACTGGAACTTCTAAAACACGACCTGTACAACGAGCTTTTTGACCTTCTTGAAGGCTTAGGTAGTTACCTAAAACAACGGCACCCACTGAATCCTGTTCTAGGTTCAGTGCCATACCAAATAAGCCGCCGTCGAATTCGATCATTTCACCGTACATTGCATCAGCAAGACCGTGAATACGCACGATACCGTCGGATACCATAACAATGGTACCTTCGTTTTTAGCGGTCGCGCTGGTGTCCAGATCTCCGATACGCTGTTTAATGAGCGCACTGATCTCGGATGGATTCAGTTGTTGCATTGCGCTATTCCTCAATCTTTTATTAGTTCAGTCTTCATCATTTGCATTATGCAAGAAGACGAGTACGCATTTTTTCAAGCTTGTTAAGCGCAGAATCATCTATCACTTGATCGCCTGCACGAATTACAACACCTGCAATAAGCTCAGGTTTAACTTCAACTGAAACAGTTACTGTGCTGTTAAAACGCTTTTCTAAAGCAGATTTCAACAGTTGCTCTTGTTCAGCAGTTAACGGGAAAGCCGATTCAATCACGACATCCACATTGTTGTTATTCTGTGATTTAAGCTGTTCATATTCTGCTGCAATTTCAGGTAACAACACTAATCGATCGTTATCTGCAAGAAGTGTCAAAAAGTTAGACACTGCTTGAGACTGATCTTCACCTAAAACTTTAGCAAAAAGCTTCACTTGCTCCGCAGGAGTAAGTTCAGGGCGATTTAAATAAGCGGAAAATGCTTCGTCTTGCACCGCAGCACTGAGCACTTGTAACGCATTCGACCAATTGTCTGTTGCACCTTGCTCAGAAGCATAAGCAAATGCTGCTTTGGCATACGGACGTGCCAACGTCAAGAGTTCAGCCATAATTCGCCTCGCTTAAAGTTTAGCAGCCAGCTGAGACAGCATGGCGTTATGAGCTTCTGCATCAACTTGTTGGTTCAGGATCTTTTCTGCACCAGTTACTGCCAAGGCAGCTACTTGTTGACGTAATTCTTCGCGAGCAGAATTGATTTCTTGATCAACAGCTTCTTTAGCCTGTTGACGAATACGCTCACCTTCAGCCGCAGCTTGAGTACGAGCTTCTTCGATCAATTGCGCTGCACGACGGTTCGCTTGTTCGATCAATTGAGCCGCTTGTGCTTTAGCCGCATCAAGCTCTTGCTTTACTTGCGCTTGTGCATCGGCAAGGTCAGCTTTCGCTTTTTCTGCTGCATTTAAGCCATCAGCGATTTTGCGCTGACGCTCACTAATCGCATTGATTAGTGGTGGCCAAACAAACTTCATGCAGAATGCGACAAAAAACGCAAACGCAATCGCTTGACCAATCAATGTGAGGTTGATATTCATTGCAATTCCTCAAATAGTGGATTTAGGAATTAAGCTGATTAACCTACAAATGGATTAGCGAAGATGAAGAACAAGCCAATACCAACACCGATCATAGGCACAGCATCAAGAAGACCCGCGATTAAGAACATACGAGTTTGAAGTTGTGGAGCTAATTCTGGTTGACGAGCAACAGCTTCTAAAAAGCGACCACCCAAAAGACCAAAACCAATCGCAGTACCCAAAGCACCGAAAGCGATCAAGATAGCAGATGCAATTGCAACTAGACCTAAAGTGAGTTCCATGAAAAATTCCTCAGAGGTTAGGTTATTACCAAATTAAATTAAAAAAATTCAGCCCAACCATCGTTTGACAGTTAGGCAATACCATTAATGTTTTTCGCTTGCCATGCTCAAGTAAACGATGGTAAGCATCATAAAGATGAATGCCTGCAACGTGATTACAAGAATGTGGAAGATCGCCCAAGGCACAGATAACGCCCATTGAATCCAGAACGGCAATAATGCGATCAGGATAAAGATCAACTCACCGGCATACATGTTACCGAATAGTCGGAGAGCCAATGAAATAGGACGAGCAAGGAATGTTACCAATTCCAAAATCAAGTTCACTGGAATAAGCAACGCTTTTGCAACTGGATTACTTGGGTTAAATGGGTTAAGTGCCAACTCGCCTACGAAACCGCCAACACCCTTTTCGCGGATGCTGTAGAACAAGATAAGTACAAACACAGATAAAGACATACCAAGGGTAATGTTTGGATCTGTAGATGGAACGATCTTGAAGTAAACGTGGTGAGGGTCCATACCAAATACGTTAGCACCCACAAATGCAGCAACTTGAGGAATCCAGTCAACTGGGATCAAGTCCATTAAGTTCATGAGGAAAATCCACACGAAAATAGTGAGTGCAAGTGGAGCGATTAAACGTGATTTGCCATGAAAAGTATCACGGACACTTGAGTCAACAAACTCAATGATCATTTCAATTGCAGATTGGAATTTTGTTGGAACGCCAGCATTTGCAGCTCTCGCAACTATCCAAAATAACAAACAGAAAATCACACCAAGGCCAATTGACCAACCCATTGAATCCAAGTGAATTGCAGTGAACCCCATCGAATGAGCTTCTTCAGCAGTCTCAGCCAATTTCCATGTACCATCTGGCATTTTGCCATAGGTCATATTGGTCAAGTGATGCTTGATATACTCTGTCGAAGTGAGGGCATGTTCTTCAGCAGCCATAAATCACACCTGGTCAATGTCAATTACTAAAAAGAAGGGAAACGAACATCGGCGTACTGTCGATATCTCGCCACCCTCCAAAAAATCTTCAATTCTTCTTGTTTCTATACCCGTTTTTGTAGACGTGACACCCAAAAAGGAGCAACCCACGACATCGCTTGAACGAGAATAAAACCAAACAGCAATGCTAACGGTGATAAAGGTTTAACATTGCTCAAAATCAAAATAAATCCAACGATCATGATTGCAAATTTGCCTAACATGCCCCTATACATGTTAGACAGCACTTGTTTAGATGCTCTCGCACCTGCCGTTCTGAAGGATTGCCACGCAAAATAGCTCGTAGCAAGCCAGCAGACCAATGCACCAAGTGCCGCACTTAATGCTGCTGTCATGTCTTTTATGCTCCACGCCACAAGTGCGGAAACAGGGATCATGCATGCTTGTAAGAAGACCAAAGCTTTTGCTAATCGTCGGTCAATCAAGCGACTAGTTTGGCTCATTTTTATCCACTCACAGCATAAATGCTTGACAAGTTTAGCTGATGATCGCTTTTAATCGCAGGCATTATAGAGTTACACCCCTGAACATGCAATCTTTTCCCGACTTTAGTCGGGGTTTTTCGTGACAGGTGGTGCTGACGCTACAGTCAGCCTTTGTTTACTTTTTATCTCACTTTTGCGTATTTAATACACATTTATCAGTTTTTATCGCCAGTTTCTTCCATGCTGTTACAAAATTATCTTCATTATTCATACTTTCATCAACGGGTTGGAAGGTAATACTACCCAGTTTTTGATATTGCCCTTTTGTTGTAAAACTTTCTGCAAGTAAACACATCTGAGCTTTTGGTCGACTATCATTAAGGTACTTTATTTGTGCCGCTGTAGGAGCTACATGCGGATCATCCGTTAAAGCACCCGCAAACTTTAAGTTTAGCGAACGCTCCAAATATTGATAAGCATCATGATAAGACCAATACGGTTTACCGTTGCTTGAGCTATCGTAAGCTTGAGCCGCCTGCAACATATTTCGTGCAAATGTATTTGCATTATTCCAATACTTCGCTTTGTTTTCAGGATGCTGTTGTGAACGTAAAGCTGCAATAAAAAAGCCAATACGTACTGCATTGTTTGGTTCTAGCCAGACATGCGTATCCACAGTATTTGGTAACGCAGCCCCACGTGTATTGCGCTGCGGCAAAATAGAAAGAATACCGCTATCTAACAAAGCAATTGCTTTCTTATTGTTACTTAGCAATTTGTTGAGCGGAGCTTCATGAGCTTTTCCTAACCAGATCACTAAAGAAGCATCGTTAATTGCTTTACGATGTGCTGGTGTTAACTGTACATCATGCCCACTTTGCCCTTGAAGCAATAACTGGGGTTCTTCAACTCCTTTGGTAATTTCTTTTGCAATCAAATAGATTGGGTGCGTAGAGACAACCAAACCCTGACTCCAACCTAACGTACTCATAAGAGAGAACATACTGAAAACAAAAACGCGGAACATGACAGACCATCAATTAGTAATAGCTCGAAGCATGTTATAATATAACAAAGTTACAAAAATACCTAAGATTAATCGAATGAAGCACCGCTTCATGCTAATATTCCATTAAAAATTTGAGGTTATGTCTATGAGTTCTTGCATGCATGAACATCATGATTCTTTGCATGGTGTACATGATCACCATAATGTCGCAAGTCGTTTAGCTGAAGCAGAAACTTTATGTACTGCG
Organism: Acinetobacter sp. AKBS16; assembly: GCF_002899995.1. Taxonomy (NCBI): domain Bacteria; kingdom Pseudomonadati; phylum Pseudomonadota; class Gammaproteobacteria; order Moraxellales; family Moraxellaceae; genus Acinetobacter; species Acinetobacter sp. AKBS16. The sequence continues at coordinate 22,771 of NZ_POYH01000006.1, forward strand.
GTCGGTGCACGCCTTACGCCTTTGCGTAAAGAAGTTCTTGAACTCATTTTAAATGCTTCAGGTCCTATGGGTGCCTATGACTTATTAGCACGTATTAAAAGTCAAACAGATCGCCCTGCCGCCCCTCCTACTGTTTATAGAACTTTAGACTTTTTATTAGAAAAGGGTCTTATTCATCGCTTAACATCTATTAATGCTTATATACCATGCTGTCACCCACGTGAAGGTCATCAGGCTGCATTCCTGATTTGCACCGAATGTCACACGGTTAAAGAAGCATCTTCACAAGGTCTAACCCAACAACTTGACCAACTTGCAGCTTTAGATGATTTCGCAGCACAACACAGCATTATAGAAATTTCGGGGAAATGCCAGCAGTGCCGCACAGCTCGCTAAATCCTGTTTTGATTCAACTTGAACAGGTCTCTGTTCATCGTGATCAGCGGGATATATTAAAAAAAGTTGATTTTGCTCTGCATGAAAATGAAATTGTGACCTTAATTGGTCCTAATGGCGCAGGTAAATCAACTTTAATTAAAGTTCTACTTGGTATTTTAAAGCCAAGTAGTGGACGCGTCATAAGCAATAAAAAACTAAAAATGGCTTATGTGCCTCAGAAATTTAATCCATCTCATAGTCTTCCTTTACGGGTACAAGATTTATTAGATCTGGAAAAGTGTAGCCCTGCCCTTCGTCAGGAAATTATTCAAGACACCGGTATTACCAAACTACAACAATCAAAAGTTCAGCAACTTTCTGGTGGAGAGCGCCAACGTGTACTGCTCGCACGTGCTTTACTTAGAAAGCCAGATATCCTCGTTCTTGATGAACCCATGCAAGGCTTAGATATTCAATCAGAAGCTGAGCTTTATGAATATGTACGTAGTCTGCCGGAGCGTTATGGTTGTACTATTTTAATTGTTTCCCATGATTTACAGTGGGTCATGCAGGGAACTCAACGCGTTGTCTGTTTAAACAAGCATATATGCTGTAGCGGCTTACCAGAAAGTATTCAGCAGCATCCTGAATACCAAGCAATATTCGGTACTCAGCGAGTTTTCTATCAACATCATCATGATCACTGTGCGCATGGTGACGCTGCTCACCCCTGCCCTCACAATAGCAGACCTCACATTCACCCGGAACCGGAAGCTTAAGCCATGATGGAATGGTTACAATTATTGTTACCCGCATGGATTATGGGAACCTTATTAGTCTTTTTGACTGCACCACTTGGTTGTCTCATGCTATGGAGACGTATGTCTTTTTTTGCAGATACCATGGCACATGGAACCTTACTTGGGGTAGCAATTGCTGGTGCTTTAAGCCTTCCCCTCTGGCTTGGCGTGGCAGGTACAGCTATTTTATTAGTCGCTATTTTATGGGCACTACATGACAATCGTTTACCGAACGATGCTTTGCTTGCCCTATGCTCAGCAACATTACTATGTAGTGGCCTCCTGTTTATTCAACATGTTCCAAGTTTAAGACCGGAGCTTTTAAGTTATTTGTTTGGTGACTTGCTGAGTATTGACTGGCCAGATCTGCCTATTTTTACATTAATTATTGCAGTATCACTCGCCATTCTTTATCGCTATTGGCAACCACAAATTCAAATTGCCATTGATCCAGACATTGCAATTAGTGAAGGGGTAAATGCGAAATGGCAGCGTCTCATTTTTATGTTACTGCTAGCCTTATTTACAGTATTAGCTTTACGTGCAGTAGGTTCACTTTTAATGGGGGCACTACTGGTTATTCCAGCGTTGAGCGCTCGACTACTCGCTCACTCACCAAAGCAGATGGTTATTTGGGCCTTTGTTTTAGCTCAACTCGGTGTCAGTGTTGGCCTATGGTCAAGCGCAGCACTTAATATCTCGACTGGCCTCAGTATTGTTTTATGTATGGCGTTGAGTTTTGCACTTATCTTTATGGTTCAAAAAATCAAAAATCAAACTCAAGCGGCCTAAATCAGGCTGCTTGATGGACCGTACTTAGCAATAACGCTGCACAACTAAACATGACAGCAAAACCACGGTTCAAATATTTTTGTTGCTTAGGAGAACGTAGCAATCTTAAAACTTTTGAAGCTAGCCCTGTATAACCAGCCATTACAATCAAATCAATCGTAACCATAGTAGCTGCCATAATCAGGTATTGTATCCATTGAGGTTTGCTTAAATCTAAGAACTGAGGCAAAACTGCCAATAGAAATACAATCGCTTTAGGGTTACTGATATTGACCACAAATCCATTTAACAGCAGAGCAGAAACAGATTTATCCTTTTTTTCGTGTTGAATCTCTATGTCTTTTACAGGTGCTGTCCACTGTAAATAAGCTAAATACAATAAATAGGCTACCCCGAACCACTTAACGGCTTGAAAAGCCAACGGGGTCGTTGCGAATAGAACACCTACACCCGCAGCTACAATCATGATTTGAATTAACAAGGCGATTTGCAAACCGATCGCATTCCAATAGCCATGTCTAAAGCCATAATTTAAGCCGCTCGACATAGAAGCAATTGCCCCTGCTCCCGGAGAAATACTAATGACCCAACAGGCCAACATATAAGCAAACCAAACTTGCAAAGACATAGCGAAATAGATAATAAAAGTGGAATTATACCGTTTTATAAAACTATCGTGGCGATAATTCAAACAATAAAATCAATAAATAGACTACTAACGGCTCTTCGCATCAGGCACAATAATTGAAGCTCATACTAAATTATAATTGAGGAGAGATCTTCTAATGACTGCTCAATCTGTCATTTTGCCATTACCATCAGATCATGCCCGTTTTATTGTTCTTCGTTTAAAAGATTTAACAATTGCTGAATTAAAAGAACAACTCGAAGCTTTATTCGAAACACGTGACCGTCTCATTACTCAACATTCAGACGCACAAATTAAGACAGCAGTCGCTTTTGGTCCAGAACTTTGGAAGCAACTTTACAGTCAATCTCCTGCTGGTTTTAAACAACTTGAACCAGAAAATGGCGCATTCAATATGCCAGTCGTACCAGCTGATGTGCTTATTCACATTGCCAGTATGCGTTCTGATATCTGTTTTGCTTTAAGCCAAGCATTTTTTGAAGGGATTAAAGATAAAGTTGAAGTTCTGGATGAGCGTGTATGCTTCCGTTATTTCGATGGTCGCGATATTACTGGCTTTATAGATGGTACTGAAAACCCTCAATTTCCAGATGACCGCGCAGAAACTGCTCTCCTCCCAGAAAGTGCTGGAGTATTTGCAGATGGTAGTTTCATATTTGCGCAGCGCTATGCACATGACTTGGAAAAATGGAAAAAACTTAAAGTCGATGCACAAGAAAATGTCATGGGCCGTACCAAGCTTGAATCTATTGAATTAGATGATGATGTTAAACCGGAAAATGCCCATGTCGCTCGTACTGTCGTTGAAGATGAGGAAGGCGAAGAAATGGAAATCCTACGTCACAGCTTACCTTATGGTGACGGTCGAGGTGATCAAGGTTTATTCTTCATTGCTTACACTAAAGACCTGAGCATTATTGATGCGATGTTAAAGCGCATGTTTGGTACAAGTGGGGATGGCATCCATGACCGCTTATTGCACTTCGTGACACCGCTTGACGGGGCATATTACTTTGCACCAAGTGAAGAACTATTAGAAGAAATTTTAGAGGCTTAAAAGAAAAAAAGAGGAGCTTAAGCTCCTCTTTTCACATTCTCATTCTTAGAAAGGAATACGCTTATATTTACGGTATTCTGGTTTCCAGAACGATTGATCAATCTTCTGCTTAAGCAAATCATCACTAATGGTTACAGCCACACCATCTGCCATTGCAGCTTTTGCCACTTCAAATGCAATTACTTTAGACACTTGTTGAATTTCACCTAAAGGTGGCAATAAATCCGCTTGTGGATCTTTCAGCAACGGTGAACAGTCTGCTAAAGCACTACTTGAAGCCATGAGCATGTTTTCTGTAACGCGTTTAGCGCCTGATGCTACTACACCTAAACCAATACCAGGGAAGATGTATGAGTTATTGCACTGCGAAATATTATAAAGCTTGCCGTGATGATTTACAGGTGCAAATGGGCTACCCGTTGCAATTAATGCTTTACCTTCAGTCCATTCCACAATATCCGCCGGTACTGCTTCTACACGCGAAGTCGGGTTAGATAACGGCATCACAATTGGTCGTTCACAATTGGCAGCCATTGTTTTAATAATTTCTTCGGTGAATAGGCCCGGCTGACCAGAAACACCGATTAATACTGTAGGCTTGGCATTTTTAACAACATCAAGCAGTGAAATCACTTCTTCAATATTGCCCCATTGGTCTACTACTTCAGCTTTTTGAGCTAACTTACGTTGGAAGTCTAATAGGTTTGGCTGATTTTCAGTGATCAAACCAAAACGATCTACCATGTAAACACGAGCACGTGCTTCAGCATCGGTTAGACCTTCTGAAACCATTTGTGCAACGATTTGCTCTGCAATACCACAACCAGCCGAACCTGCACCTAAGAAAGCAATTGTTTGGTCTTTTAATTGTTTACCTGCTGCACGGCTTGCAGCAATTAAACTACCAACAGAAACCGCTGCTGTTCCTTGAATATCATCATTGAAACAACAAATTTTATCGCGATATTTTTCTAAAAGTGGCATCGCATTTTTTTGTGCGAAATCTTCAAACTGGATGAGTGCTTTTGGCCAACGACGTTTTACAGCTTCAATCACCATATCTACAAAGTCATAATACTCATCACCACTAATACGTGGTTGACGCCATCCCATGTAGATCGGGTCATTTAATAATTGAGGGTTATTCGTCCCTACATCAATTGTGATTGGCAATGTGTAAGCAGGACTAATACCACCACATGCGGTGTAAAGCGAAAGTTTTCCAATTGGAATACCCATGCCACCAATACCTTGGTCACCAAGGCCTAAAATACGTTCACCATCTGTAATCACGATGACTTTGACATTATTTTTATTAACGTTTTGCAAAATATCATCAATCACATCACGATCTGGATATGAAATGAAAACACCACGATGACGGCGATAGATATCAGAGAAACGTTGACATGCCTCACCCACAGTTGGCGTGTAAATAATTGGCATCATCTCTTCAAGATGATTTTCAATTAAGTGGTAGAACAGAGTTTCGTTGGTATCTTGGATATTACGTAAATAGATGTGCTTATTAATATCATCATTGAAAGCACAATATTGCTGATAAGAGCGTTGGCTTTGCTCTTCGATAGTTTCAATAATATGTGGAAGTAACCCGTGTAAGTTAAAGTTACTTCTTTCTTCTTGAGTGAAAGCGGACCCTTTATTCAAAAGGGGTAACTCTAAAAGTGTATAGCCTGCATAAGGGATATAAAGGGGATGTTTACTTGGGTGACCTGATATCATTGCCTATCTCATTTTCCAGCTTAGAACTCAGAAAAGTACAGTTTCAGCACTCTCTAAAGCTTGTTGTATGCGTAAGCTTAAGACTATTTAATACAAAATAGGTATTTTAAACTGTGATATTGAAATTAAATACTATTTAGAAAAAACATATAACAAAATTAATATTAAAAATTAATTACTTACATTTTTCATATTTTTTTAAATTATTCTTTCTCAACTCTATATCTGACTTAGAATCTTATATTTTTACCCTATCTTACATTTCTATAAAAAATACCAAGTGTTTTACTATCTTATAATTTCAAAAATATTACCTAAAAAGCCTGTATTTACGTATTTTTAGAATTTAATTATGTTCATTTTTTAATATTTACAAAAAAAATAGTTCCATGAAACTTCAAGAAAGAAATTAAATGAAAGCGTTAAATGCACTCCCCTAACTCATAGGAAATTTGCTATATTTGACGTTTTTCTGCGACATCTATTTTCGATTGATATGAATACGGCAATACAAGCAGCTCTCGACCATGCAGTGCAAACCCTTCAGCAAGAAGGTGTGCTTCCTTCGGATTGGAATAATTCAAGCAATTTAACACGCACCAAAGACCGAAGCCATGGCGATTTTGCTTCTAATATTGCCATGATCGGCTCTAAAGCTGCTGGTATGAAACCACGCGATTTAGCTGAGAAAATTCTAGCAGCGCTACCAGAAGTTGCAGACATCAGCAAAGCTGAAATTGCAGGCCCTGGTTTTATCAATTTCTTTTTAAATGCAGATCAACGTTTTGCAATTCTTGACCAGATTCAGGCTCAAAAAGAAAGCTTTGGTCGTAGCCAATCAAATGCAGCTAAAAAGATTCAAGTTGAATTCGTTTCTGCAAACCCAACGTCTAGCCTACACGTAGGTCATGGCCGTGGTGCTGCTTATGGTATGACTGTTGCAAACTTACTTGAAGCAACAGGTGCTAAAGTTGATCGCGAATATTATGTAAATGATGCTGGCCGTCAAATGGATATTTTGGCGACTTCTACTTATTTACGTTATTTGGAATTACTTGGACAAAACCTTGTATTCCCTAAAAATGCATATCAAGGCGATTACGTTAAAGAAATCGCACAAGGCATCATTAATAGAGATGGCGATGCTTACGTTCATGAAGTTGCGAATGTTTATAAAGATGTACCAGAAGACGTGCAATATGCTGAAGAGCTAGATAGCGAAGGCAACAAAGTCGTATTATCTGGCGACAAAGAAAAACACATTGACGGTCTTATTGCCAACTCACAACAATTATTAGGTGAAGGCTACCGCGTATTCCATCAAGCAGCACTTCATGCCATTTTAGATGATATTAAAGATGACCTTGCTGACTTCGGCGTAACCTTTAACCAATGGTTTAGTGAAGCATCTCTTAGCGCAAAAATTGACGAAGCGTTAGAAACACTTGATCAACGCGGCTTCTTATATGAAAAAGATGGCAACATCTGGTTTAAATCAACTGAATTTGGCGATGAAAAAGACCGTGTTGTGAAGCGCCGTAATGGTCAAACGACTTACTTTGCATCTGACATTGCTTACCACTTAAACAAACTACAACGTGGTTATACTGACCTTGTTGATATTTGGGGTTCTGACCACCACGGTTATATCTCTCGCGTAAAAGCTGCGATTGATGCAATGGGTTATGACTCGAAAAAATTAACTGTTCTTTTAGTTCAGTTCGTAAGCTTATGGCGCGGTGGTGAGATGGTTCAAATGTCATCTCGTTCAGGTCAATTCGTGACTTTACGTGACTTGCGTAAAGAAGTCGGCAATGACGCAGCTCGTTTCTACTACGTGATGCGTAAAAGTGAACAACACATTGACTTTGACCTTGACCTTGCTGTTTCACAAAGTAAAGACAATGCGGTGTATTATATTCAATACGCTCATGCACGTATTTGCCGTATGCTAGAAAAAGCAGCGAGCACTGGCTTACAATTTGAAGTAAGTGCTGCTCGTTCACATGCTGCACGTTTATCACTTGATGCAGAAACTGAAATTCTTGCTAAACTGGCTGCATATCCAGACGTTGTGTTACGTGCTGCTAATGCATATGAACCACACCAAGTAGGTAACTACTTAAAAGAATTAGCTGCGCTATTCCACGGTTGGTACAATGAACACAAAGTTTTAAGTGATGATGCTGAACTTACACAAGCACGCTTATTACTTTCAATCAATGTACAGCAAGTATTGCGCAATGGCTTAGATTTACTCGGTGTTTCTGCACCTGAAGCCATGTAAGTTAGTGTTGGGGTGTTTGGTCAAAGCCATATACCCCTTCATGCTGTAAGAAATAACGCTTTGCAAGGAAATCTATCTATGCGAAGCGATGTTTTAAAGTAAACGAGAACTAAACTCGAAATAAAACAATCAAAATACAGAGGAATAATCCACGTGTTTGGCAAAACGCAACGCGGTGTATCTGAAAGACCTAACAAGCCTAAAAAGCCTTTAATTCCTAAATGGTTAGGGACACTTGTCGCTATTTTAGCGGTCTTATGTATCGCAGTAATGCTCATGCTTTGGAAACCGTGGCAACCTGTTTCCTCAAAAAACCAGATTACTTCTGAGCACTATAAAGAAGAAGAAACCAATAAAGATTACCGCTTTTATGATCTATTGCCTCAACAGCAGGTCACTCCTATTCCGGAACAGGCAATTCCAGAAAGTAAAAATCAGGGTACTGCCATGATTGTAGAAGCACCTAGTACAGCTCAACCTGCCGCTTCTGAACCTGCAAGTGTAAGCACTGACGACACTACTGACTCAACAGCTGCTATACCTCAACAACCAAATTATATTTTACAAGTTCGAAGCTATACTGACCCCGATCAAGCAGATGCTCGACGTGCAGAAATCATTTTAAATGGCTTATCGGCTGATGTAATTAAAAGCTCTGAGAATGGAAAAACTTGGTATCGTGTTATTTCTGGTCCATATGACACTCAAGAAGCTGCTCTCGCTGCTCAACAAACATTGCAGCATAGCGGTATTGACTCTATTGTGATTAAACGCAGATAAAGATTAAGCAATAAAAAAGGAACAAATATTTGTTCCTTTTCTTTTATATATCAGCACAATTTCTTTCGTTTGACCCTAAACCTTTCTGTCTCGCTTTTTGAAAAGCTGGTCTTTGCTGAATCCGATGTAAGAATGCTTGAATATGCGGATATTTACCTTGAAGACGTGACTGTAAAGCCTCTAGTGGAAAACTCATTTGAATATCTGCAAATGAAAAATCCCCTGCAAAATATTCATGCTCAGCCAAATAATTTTCTAAAAAACTAATATGGTCTTTCATACGTGGACGAACAAAATTTGCTTTAACCCCTTCTGTAATTTTCTTTGCCATAGGCTGAATTAGCCAAGGTACATGTTTATTGACGTTGTTCATGACCAAAGTCATCACTAATAACGGCATAAGTGAGCCTTCGGCATAGTGCATCCAGTAAATATACTGCTGTAAATCCTGAGCTTGCTTAGGTTTAAACTGCTGTTTTTGATCATATCGCTGCTGCAAATACTCTAAAATAACAGCCGATTCTGCGATAACTTGCTCATCATCTGTCAAAATAGGTGCCTTGCCGAGCGGATGAATACATTTCAATGTTTCTGGTGCTGAATAGTTCGGAAGACGTTGATAAAAATGAATATCATAATCCAAGCCTAACTCTTCTAAAGCCCATAAAATCCGAAACGATCGCGAACATTCCAGGTGGTGTACACTAATCATGGTATTGCCTACTTTTATTTTTCTTTTTTACATAAAAAACAGCATGTGATCATGCTGTTTTATTCCATTTTTGGGATGGATATAAATCATCCACCGCAACAAAATAGCATTTTTATGCTGTAACAAGCACAGTATGAATGTCTAAACTACGTAACAAAGTTTTAGTGACTGGGGTTTTACTGCATATGGTTAAGATTTTTTGCTGAAGTTCTTCGTTTGGAAGTTCTTTAAAAACAATACGACGCTCGATATGTTCTTCATGCTCTCGATTGGTATGAAAATCAATTTCAACCGAGTACTCACCAAAATCATAACCCTTATGTTTTGCATACATTCTTAAAGTAATAAGTGTACATGCTGCCAGACTTCCGGTAAGCAAATCATAAGGTGCAGGCCCTTGATCATGCCCTTCTAGCTTTTCAGGCTCATCACAAAAGTATTGATGACGGCCGCTGGTAATTTCACCTTTCCATTGTTCTGCAAGAGGCTTTGCTTTACTACTCGCAATTACTGCTGTCATTTTGATGCTCTCATTTGATCTGGAAGAACTGGTGCTTCTAAGCGGGCACCCACATAATCTGGAATTTCACCAAAACGCACGTCATGATTAACCCATTGCTCACGTGCTTCTTTTAAATCGTCCATCGTACGTGCAACGAAATTCCACCATAATAAGATCGGAGTTTCAAAAGGTTCACCACCGATTAATAGCACACGGTTCCCTTTCTTTACTTCAATCTCAATTTCGTTCAAACCTGTATCTAATACAACCATATTGTCAGCAGTAAGTTCATGGCCATTCACATGAGCTACGCCATCTAATGCCATAAAACCATATTCAAATTCAGGATTTAGTGGAATACGTGTTTTAGTATCTTGGGTAGCAATGAGATCAACCCCTACTAACGGTGTATGAACCACAACTGGAGAAGTCGTCTCTAAATATTCACCCACTAGTACAGTAAATTCTAGACCATCTTTTTCAACAACAGGAAGATCGGGATAATGTTCAAATTTCGGATCCATGTTGCGCTTATGGTCCGGTAATGCGATCCAGAGCTGTGCCGCATGCATTTGAGTTTCAGTATCAGGTGCAACCTCGGTATGAGAAATACCATGTCCCGCTGTCATTAAATTAACTTGTTTAGGACGAATTAATTGCTTTGACCCTAAACTATCTGTATGCATCATGGTCCCTTCAATCATCCAAGTGAAGGTTTGCAAACCAATATGTGGATGAGGTCCTACATCTAAACCATTGCCGGCAGGAAATGTTACTGGTCCTGCATGATCTAAAAAGCACCATGCCCCAATCATTCTTTTTTGTCGACTAGGTAAAGCCCGCTTAATCACCGTCCCCTGTCCAATTTCGGCAGAGCGAATTGGAAATTCCTGAATAAATTGATTGGCAAATTTTTCGCAATCCTTTGAATCCGAAATATCGTAATCGTTATTATTGCTCATGATATTACTCTCTTTTACCTATGCTTGTGCAATGAGTCGTTATACTGATCTTAACAATACACTCATTATTCAATATAGTCTTTTAGTAATACACAGGGTGCCATGAATGAGACAATCAATTTTTAACAATCGAAAATTTAAAGGTATATGGCCAACTTAAGGTGATTGAGTCTTAACTTGTTGTTTTAAATTCTTCATAAATTGCCCAAACTGTGGCAAGAATTCTTGAAACAATGGATGGTCTCGATTTTCTAACATGACTTCACTAAATAACTTTAGACCGACCGCAAAAGACTTTGTGGTTTGATCATCAAAAAATTCTGCGTTCTTTAACTTTTCAACAATCTCAAAAATATCGTCATGATTACCAGTATAGAACTCGAGCCTTTCCGTATAGGTAGAAACTTCCCCTTTGGCATCTTTTAAATGTTGTACCGTAACGTGATATTGATGCTGTTTCATACATAAACTCTCTATTAAAGTTGATAGTTTTTGGATAATTTCAACCTGTTTAAGGCCCACTTATAGGCGCCCAATCGCAACAGCAGCCTGATCAATTTTTTCAGCAATTTGATAGATCTGCTCTTGCTTCAAGTCAGTGGTATTCAATTTCAAACGTAAAGCCGTCTTTAAGTTTTCCATGGCACGGTGAATTTCGATTAATTGATCATTACTGTGAATTTCACGTCTCAAACGCAATTTCTCTAACAACCCACTTAGCTTGTCTTGGTGTTCATTTAAATAAGCTTCCCCAAATTCCGTAATTTGATATTGTTTACGCTCTACATCTAGCAAGTTAATGAGGTTCATTTCTTCCAGGCTAGTTAAAGTCGGATAGATTGTTCCTGCACTTGGCGTATAGCCATCGCCTACCAAATCACTTATTTCTTTAATAATTTCATAACCATGCTTAGGACTTTGCTGAATAAGATGAAGGACTAAAAGTTTCATACGTCCAGCTTCAAAAAGTCTCCCACGACGCCCCGAACGGTGATGGCCGTGATGATGGTCATTATGTTCAGCATGATGATGTTCTGATTGTTGTCTCATCTTTGAAGGTTCTCTGATATACTAATTTATAACCATTAAGATATATCTTAATGTATCTTATATCAAGAAAAAGTAATAAAAGCCAATCTATTACTTTGATAATTATTAAAATTAATATTATTTTCTTTAAATGCTAAGTAATAAAAAAAGAGTGCTTAAGCACTCTTATATAGCCGTATGTTTAGTAAAGTCGGTAAAAAAGCCAGAATCTAAAAAATTATTATGTGATCAAATTTCTTTTCTGCTCAAACTGCTCTTCAATTTTTGAACTCAGAAAATTAACAATAGGCTGCAAAGCATAATGTTCCTCTTGCCAATTTTGTTTGCCTATTTCCCCTCTATATTCCTGTATAAGCCGCTGCAATACGAATTTCTGCTCAGGAGGAAGCTGAGGCATAACCCATCGAGCTGCTTTGTCTTTTGAAGCAATACCCTTCATGACTAAACTAAAATAGATCCGGCATAAAGCTAAAATCTGGTTTCTTTCATCTGCATCCTCATCCCAATGAGCTACAATTTCGGGATAAGTATCAGACATTGCTTGCCATAGTTCTTGATCAGAAATTTCAGGTGCCCATTGGTCCAAAGCTGGACCAAATAAAACTGTATGATGAAATCTCGCTTTTCTAAGCAATATACTAATATCTGGGTCTTTCTGCGAACTTAATGTTCCACCTTCTTTAAGTTCTTCACGTAGCCATTCACCAAACTGCATTTCATAACTTAAAGGATAATTTCCAGACTGAATCTCGTCTTTTAATAAAATAGTAACTTCTAATGGTCTTTGTAATTCTCCAACAGGCTGTGAAATTTTTAGTAATTCTTGTGCAAGCTGCTCGCGTAAAGCAGATGTTAATGGTTGAGTAACCACGACCATAACATCAAGGTCACTTTCTGGCCCTAAGCCACCATCAACAGCTGAACCATAAAGATAGATTGCAAATAATGATTTCGCTAAAAGTTGCTGTAATTTTTCTTGTAGATATTCTAACTGAATGAAATCAGACATCTCTCACCTCCTTCGGAAGAAACAGATATAAAAAAGGCAGGATTTAATCCCGCCTTTTCATTTGATTATTCCCACTCAATCGTTGCTGGTGGTTTAGATGACACGTCGTATACCACACGTGATACATCTTTAATTTCGTTCATAATGCGTGTTGAGATTTTATCAACCAATTCGTATGGTAAATGTGCAAAACGAGCTGTCATAAAGTCAACTGTTTCAACTGCACGAAGCGCAATCACCCATGCATAGCGACGGCCATCACCGACTACACCTACTGATTTAACAGGTTGGAAGACAGCAAATGCTTGAGCTGTTTTATCATACCAACCGCTGTCACGAAGCTCTTGCATAAAGATATCATCAGCAAGACGAAGAATATCTGCATATTCTTTTTTCACTTCACCCAAAATACGAACGCCTAAACCTGGGCCCGGGAATGGATGACGGTAGATCATGCTGTGCGGTAAACCAAGTGTAGTACCTAATTTACGTACTTCATCTTTAAACAAATCACGTAAAGGTTCAACCAATTCAAATGCTAAATCGTCTGGTAAACCACCCACATTGTGGTGAGATTTAATAACGTGTGCTTTACCTTGTTTGCTTGCAGCAGATTCAATTACGTCTGGGTAAATTGTACCTTGCGCCAAGAATTTCACGCCATCAAGTTTACGTGCTTCTTCAGCAAATACTTCAATAAACTCACGACCAATAATTTTACGCTTCGCTTCAGGATCGGTAACGCCAGCTAGAGCATTTAAGAAGCGCGCTTCTGCATCTGCACGAATAACACGAATACCCATGTTTTCAGCAAACATTTGCATCACTTGGTCACCTTCGTTTAAACGAAGCAAACCATTATCAACAAATACACATGTTAATTGGTCACCAATCGCTTTGTGTAAAAGCGCAGCAACAACAGATGAGTCAACACCACCAGACAGGCCTAAAAGTACTTTCTCGTTACCAATTTGCTCACGTAACTGCTCTACACGCAAATCGATGATGTGTTCAGGTGTCCAAAGGCCACCGCATCCACAAATTTTGTGAACGAAATTAGAAAGTAGCTCTTCACCTTTTGCCGTGTGTGTTACTTCTGGGTGGAACTGAACACCGTAAAAACGGCGTGTTTCATCACTTACAGCAGCAACTGGACAGCTTGGTGTGCTTGCAGTAATCGTAAAACCTTCTGGAATCTGGCTCACTTTGTCGCCGTGGCTCATCCAAACGTGTAGTTGGTTTTCGCGGTCTTGTAAGTTGCCAATAAGTTGGTCACGTTTAACGATATCAACTTCGGCATAACCAAACTCATGTACAGTACCCGGCTCAACTTTACCGCCTAACTGTTCAGACATGGTTTGTAAACCATAGCAAATACCCAATACTGGAACGCCTAATTCAAACACCACTTGCGGTGCGCGAGGGCTGCCCTCTTCATGCACACTCTCAGGTCCACCTGATAAAATGATACCGTTTGGCTTAAAAGCACGGATGTCTTCTTCAGACATATCAAAGGCATACATTTCAGAGTAAACACCAGCTTCACGTACACGACGTGCAATGAGCTGACTATATTGAGAGCCGAAATCCAGGATCAGGATACGATCTTCAGTAATTTGAGTATTGGTAGTCATGACAAACCACTAAATGGCAAAAGAATTAAGCGCGCCATTTTAACATTTTTCACGCTTCGACGCACCGCAAATCATCATATATCTTATTTTTTTCATATTAGAATCATTTTAATAGTTAGAATAATCGATATAAAATATTATTTATTTATATTTATCAACACCCTAAAAGTTACTTTAGAACTTCATGCACATTGATAAATTCATCACATTCTATGCAACATCATAATGAATTTGATGTTAAGATGACCCGATAAAACAGGCATTACCATGGAAAGGTAAATACCATTAAGCGATATTTGTCTGACCTTAAACAGTTATCCGTTTTTTATGGCTTGTTGCCCCATATCAAAATCAATAGAAATCTAAGGAACAACAATGCTTCAAACTATGATTGCAGATTTCCAGCAACATTTTTGGTTGTATGTCTCTATTCCTTTCATGAGTGGTTTAATTGGCTATGTCACTAAAGTGATTGCCATTCAAATGATGTTTTCACCACTTGAATTTAAAGGTATTAAACCGTTTTTTGGCTGGCAAGGTATTGTGCCTCGTAAAGCCGAAAAAATGGCAACGACTGCTGTAGAGCTTATGACGGCTAAGCTCATTAAGCCCGAAGAAATTTTTGCTCGCCTTGACCCAAAGCGTATTGCTAAAGAAATTGAAAAACCATTAATGGCAGCAGCAGAAGATATTACCCGTGAGGTTGCTCAAGAATATCAACCAGGCTTATGGGAAGGCATGCCTGAGTTTGCCCGCCAAAGACTGATCCGCAGAGTGCAATCAAAAGCCCCGGAAATTGTCGAGCACATCATGAGTGAAGTGCAACGTGACGTAAATCGTTATTTTGATATTAAACATTTGGTCATTAGTAATTTACTTAAAGACAAACGCCTACTGAACAATATTTTTAAACGTGTAGGCAAACAAGAGTTTAAGTTTTTCAGTAACGTTGGTTTTGTATTTGGTTTTGGTATTGGTGTAATCCAGATGCTCTGCTGGATTGTCACACAAGGAAAATATCCTTGGATGCTACCTCTGTTTGGCGGATTTGTAGGTTTTTTTAGTGACTGGATTGCCCTACAAATGATGTTTAGACCCCTCTATCCGAAAAAAATATTGGGCTATACATGGCAAGGTCTATTTATTAAACGTCAAAATGAAGTGGCAGCTGACTATGCAGCTTTAATTTCCAAACAACTTTTGACTTCACGTCATATGATGGAAGAGTTGTTTTCAGGTACACACTCTGCACGTGTTATTGAGCTGGTTAACCGTCATGTCAAACAGGAAATTGACATGCAAGCAGGTGTAATCCGCCCACTCGTTGTTTATGCAATTGGTGGAGAAAAATACCAGAATATGAAAACTCAGGTTGCGGAACGTATCATGCAGCAACTTCCAGAGACCATGAAATATGTTGAGTCTTATGCAGAAGATGCCATGAATATTCGCAATACCCTGATTGAGCGTATGCAGAAATTAACGCCTTCGGAATTTGAAGGTATGCTACGTCCAGCCTTTAAAGAAGATGAGTGGGCACTCATTGCAGTAGGCGCGGTACTTGGTTTTGTTGTTGGTGAGCTACAAATCCAGTTTATGCTTTAATTTTTAAATATAAAAAAACCGGATGAATGAATCATCCGGTTTTTATTTTGCTTTAGATATTATTTTTCAATTGCATGGTCGAGGCTAATACGTCCAGCACCGTGAAGCATCAAGAAGAATAAACCACCTGCCATTGCAAGATTTTTCATAAAGTGGATGCCATTGTTATATTGTGCTGCTGCATCAGCCCCACCTTGGTGAAATAAGAACGCAGTTAAGATGCTAAAGATCCCAAGACCAAAAGCTGCGAAACGTGCTTGGAAACCAAATAACAACGCTAAACCACCACCGAACTCAACCAGAATAACTAATGGTAGAAGTCCACCTGGAACACCCATTGCTTCCATATATCCTGCAGTTGCTGCATAACCGGTAATTTTCCCCCAACCAGCAGCAAGAAAGATATAAGCGATAAGAAGACGAGCAACAAGGCTAATAAAACTGTCTGCGCCTGGTTGCGTCACGATATTTTTGACCACCACATTTGGATTAAACATATTGCCACCTTTATTTAATGCTTATTTGTTGATGAACTCATTCTAGGTTTGGGACATTGATAATTAAATACTCAAAATCCATATATATCGTTGCACAAATAGGATGATCAATTTGTATATTTTTGATGTTTTATACTGACTTTCTATAGGCTCACTGCTAGGATTTGAGCACGGTTTACCACTTAATCATCTCATGGAACTTCTTGATTTTATTCTACACGTTGATCAGCATCTCGCCGAATTTATCACAAATTACGGGACGTGGATTTATGGCATTTTATTTTTAATTATTTTTGTCGAAACCGGTTTAGTGGTTATGCCGTTCTTACCGGGTGACAGCTTACTGTTCGCAGCAGGTGCTTTAGCGGCTTCTACAGGCACAATAGACCCTTGGTTACTGGGCATTCTACTCTTCATTGCCGCGGTTTTAGGCGATACAGTGAACTATCATATTGGGCGTTTTATCGGTCCACGCGTATTTGAGATGAATTCACGCTTTATTAATAAGCAACATTTAATTAAGACTCAAGAATTCTTCGCCCGTCATGGTGGCAAGACTATTATTTTTGCACGTTTCATTCCATTTGCTCGTACCTTTGCACCTTTCGTTGCTGGCGCTGGCAGCATGAATTATAAGTTTTTCTTAACTTATAACATAATTGGCGCATTCTGTTGGGTAGCTTCTTTTGTCACTTTAGGCTATCTCTTCGGTGGACATCCACTTGTAAAAGATAACTTTACCCACCTTATTTTTGGCATCATTATTATTAGTATTTTACCGGGTGTGATCGGCTTCATACGTCAAAAGCTAAAAAACCAAAAAGCTAACGTTTAAAGAGCAATTAGAAAAAACGGAATACCACCGGAAGCATACATAAAATAAGTAACATGGCCGATCCTTTATATAGATGATCGGCCTTTATTTTTTTCATTGATCCTGTCAATAAAGCACGTCCGAAAAACATCCAGAAACTTGCTGCTGGAATAAGAATCAAAGTAAAAGCAGCCAGAACCATGAGAAAATTCTCAGGCGAATTCCATGTTTCAGCGGGGAAAATACCTGCGGCAAAAAGTAAAGACTTAGGATTTTTTAAAGTTGAGAAGAATAATTGACGTGGGCGAATATTACGATGATTTTGACTAAATTGTTGTAAATGCGTGGTTTTCCATAAACGGAATGCCATCCAGAATACATATAATACGCTAGTGATGTGCAAAATAAGCAGTAGTGCAGGCCAAACCGGATCTGCCAAATGAATGAACACTGCCCAAAAACTAATGCCATAAGCGTAGCCCAACCATTCCATTGGAATAAGCCAGAATGTTTTAGATAAACCTTGTGAGTGAGCGGCGGTTGCAAGTAATGCGTTTGTCGGGCCCGGAATAAGTAAAACAGCCAACATTGCTAATACAAAAAACCAGCTCTCAATCATATAATTTCCACATTAGTAAAGATGCGGCAACATTAAACGAAATGGGCAAAATATAGCAAGTTTAGAGCGTATTCCGATTAGAAAGAATACAAGTTATTCTAAGGCTTATTTTTAAAAAATTATTGATTTATAATAATTTTGTTATGAAACATTTTGCTAAACTTTATTCATCACAATATGCAATTAGTTAGCATATTGTGATGCAAAACTGATGATTAATTCGTCTTTTTCCGAACAATAATTGGACAATTCTTAAACTGAGCAGCCTGAACAATGGCTTCTTGTTGACCTAATACACGTGAAAGTTCGGTGTTTTTGGTTGAAGAAGATTGTCCCATATTGACAGAGATGGATGGGCCGAATCCCCAACCGCCTCGTCCCCAGCCACCGCCAAGCCCAAGTCCAACACCCATACCTGTACTTTTTGGTGTCTGTACACCATTGTCGATATATTGTTGAATACGGTTATATTCACTTTGTAGCTGCTGGCAACTCAAAGATTGATACTGCGTCGGAGACACATAAGTCGGTTTTACCGTTGTAGCACAAGCGCCCAATAGTAAAGTGGCCGCTGCCAAAGGCACAATATATAAGCCTTTCATCATTTTTCTCTTATCGTTTTGGTTCAATTTCGCTGAACAATGCCTCATAAGACTGAGTCAATTTGTGTTCTGGCGCTAAGTGAGCCAAAGGTAAATTTTTCTGATGTGATTCTTTCATCAAAATCGAAGGCGGTAACATGCTATTGAGCACTGGTAACCCTTCATCTTTTAACTGTTGAACCACTTCCCGAGGTAGTTTTGCTTGGGACTGGAACTGATTCACCACAATTCCTTCAATTTCCAAGCGATCATTATGATCATCTTGCGTTTCGAGAACATTTTCAATCAATGTTTGTAAAGCACGCTTTGAAAAGACATCACAGTCGAAAGGAATCAGAACCTTATCTGCTGCAATTAATGCAGACAATGTGAAAAAGTTAAAGGCTGGAGGTGTGTCAATATAAATGCGGTCATAGCGCCCGACCAAGCTTTGAATAGAGTCACGCAATTTATAAATTTTATGTTTGCTTTCAAGTGCATGTTCAAGAGCACCGAGCGTAGGGCTAGCCGGAAGCACATCTAATTTTGCAAAGGATGTAGAGTGTACAAAACTGTCGAGATCTTTGTTGCGTGGAGCTTTTAGAATTGAGCCCAGTGCGTTCCCAATTAAACCTTTTTGTTGATTATTTCCCAACACATCTTCAAAGAAGTTTTCAATATTTGGTTCTAAAACTGCTTTATCAGCAGCGTATGTTGCTTCTTCGCCTAAAAGGTATTGGCTTGAGTTGGCTTGAGGATCAAGATCGATAACCAAGGTCCTTAAGCCATGTTTGGCACTAATGGCAGCCAAATTTACAGTAATACTTGATTTCCCTACACCGCCTTTTTGGTTAAACACCACACGAGTTAGCATGTTTCCCTCTACATATTTTTTTACTGTATGCAGTTTAACCTAGAGCTTACGCAAAAAGGCAAAGAATGTAGAACAATTAAGCAAAAACAGGTTTCACTATTACCAAAATAATAATGGCGACAAATGCGATTGCACTAATGACCAAACCCGCACGGCGCTGAGCTAGTAAAATAGTGTCATCCTTTTTAAAGGCTTTCATTAAAGATGATAAGAGCACTAAAAATAAGATAATTTTAGCGTAGAACCATGGCTGTACCTGAAAGTTCTTCATCACCAGTAAAATTGCTCCGGTAATGAAAACCACGGTAAATGACAAATGCTGTAAAGCAACTAAAGCTTTACGCCCTGCTGGGTTAGGTTGTTCACCTTGTACACCAATAAATAGTGTAGAAGCGCGTAATACAAAAACCATAAGTGCGGCTGCTACCGCAGTCATATGGATAATTTTAGTGAGTAAATGTGCATCCATAAACTAAGCCCTTAGCTTTTAGGTGCATGTGCACATTCTGGACTCGCTGGCGCTTGGCCTTGCCACTCACTTGGTAAATAAGCGTGGATTGCTAAAGCATGAATTTGTCCTGGATTCATTAAATCAGAAGCCAAGGCATAAACTTTTTGATGACGCTGAACCAAACGCAAGCCGTTAAATTCTTCACTCACCACAATCACTTTAAAGTGGGATTCTTTACCAGGAAAATAACCACCGTGGCCGGCAGACTCATTAATGACTTCTAAATGGCTAGGTGCAAGGGTCTGTAACCGTTCAATCAACTGTTGTTCAAGGCTCATAGCTTTTCCTTTTACGATTATTCGTATATTTAGACCTAGTATACCCTGTCTACACACAAACAAAAGTTGCTCTTGTACGCTTTGACTTCAAACAAAATGTCTATTTATTCGGCAACTTATCAATAAAAATAACTCTAAATGCTCATTTCTGTTTTTATTTTATGCAATCAGCATAATTATTTGCATAAAGTTGTTGACCCTTGTTTTGCTTAATGTATTATAAGCGGCACGCGGGAATAGCTCAGTTGGTAGAGCATAACCTTGCCAAGGTTGGGGTCGCGAGTTCGAGTCTCGTTTCCCGCTCCAGATTGGTTTTTTTTGAGAAAGTTTTAGTAAAAACTGCTCATACATGCGGGAATAGCTCAGTTGGTATATATTTAGAATTTCAAAATCACTCATTGCAGTGATTTAAGTTAGTTATGTTCGCAAGGTTCTAGAGTTATTCGATGTGTAGATATATAAGGTAATAATTGAAAACAATCTATATTAAAGCTTTCTAGGCAATGACTCTGCTGTAAACATAGGGAAAAGATAAAACTATAATTGTAGATATAACTTTTAAAATGATACTGCTCGGTTCTTTGCACATCATTCTTGGTTAAATCGCAAAATTGTATATGTTCAGGTGATACATGAAAGTTGAGCTTCTTTAAATGACGGCTCATTCCTTCACCAGTACATTTAATATAGGATTCTTTTAAGGTCCATATTTGAAAAAAACGTTGATATACACTAGTTGGATTAGTCCATTCATTTTGCTGAATCCATTCAATTTCACTTGGCGCTAACACGCTATCGACACGCCTCCATTCGAACTCATGGTTCATTCTTTCAACATCGACTCCTATTTCTCCTTTTTCTGTCACAGCAAAGACAATAAGGTCCGCTGAGTGACTAAGATTAAAATAAATAGCCTTATTGCCTCGTACAAATGGTTTGCCGTTAGGTTGTAATTGAATGATGACCTCATGGGGTGAGATACCCAACTTATCTGATAAAACAGACTTCATTAACACACGAGAAATTAAGAAAAGTCGTGCAGCATGAGAATGATATTGATCATATCTCAACTTTTCTGCCTCATTGAGAAAGCTGAGATAATGACTCAATATGAGATGGTTGTCTGGTACCCGTAAAATTGGGCAAACATAAACCTGTACGTTCGCTACATCAGACATCACTAAGCTGTGCTGTAGTGCTAATGTACTTTGTCAGAACCGGTGTAAGGTAATCATAAACCGCTTCTACATGGGTAACGTGTGGATTATGACCTGCGCCAGCGATGATATGTACAGGAATCTCAGGACTGATTGGAGTAACAATTGGATCTTTCTCTCCCACAATAATCTCGATTTTAGATCGAAGCTCAGAAAGCAAAGCTGTCTGTGCTGCGCGCTGCTGCGGCAAATTAATGTGGTGCATGTACTCACTAATATGCTTAGACACTGACATGCGGCGTAGTGAATCCATCGCATATCTCACTGACAGATTTTGTTGCCCCTCTGGATGTAAATCTTTAGCAATCACATCTTTCGGCACAAAACGGAAAATGAGTTTAGATATCGCTTGTATCTGAAACATTTTTGCAGCCTGTGCCTGAACAAAATAAGGCGATATAAGGATAAGGCGTGCAACTTTATCTGGATATTTCTTTGCAAGATTTAATGCAAAAAGACATCCTAATGAGTGGGCAATCACCACACTATTTGGTGCCAAAAGCTCTGCCGCAGTATCAATAAATTGATGGTTATTATCTTCCATCATTTCATAACTACCTGAACGCCCAAGTCCCGGTAAGTCCATCATAGCGACCTGATCATAAGTAATTTTATTGATGATTGGAGACCAACATGCACTATCAAATGGAATGCCGTGTAAAAATAATGCAGAAACTTTTTCTGAACCAACTGGCTGTTTAGTATAAATTTCTGTCCAATAGCGGTTCTGATAGCTAAAAGAATTAGGTGTTGGTACTTGCATACGACCAAAACGTGTAAACACCAAGCGATCAATCCAACGAGAAAAATAAGGCATGATACTGATCAAGTCTGCGATGCCCATCTTCGCCGCCATCGCCTCTGCCCCAGCAACATGGTAGTGCTCGGTAGAAATGAAAGAAAGTTGCTCTTTAGAACCGTCAAGTAATACCTCTGGTAATTTCTCGAGCAAAACTTTAGGTATTTGTAAATGTGGTGAGCTAACTCCCAAATGCTCAGCAGCTAGGTGAACTAGGCGATGAAATTTGGGTGTCGCAGGATCAAGCAGCATATATTCCTGAGCAATAGTTTCAGGATAAGACATCGTTCGGATCAAAAAGCTCACGATATACTGCATATTGCATAGAGGTAGGAATGTGTCACGACCACCTGGTAATGCCAGTAAACGTCCCTGATAGAGCTTATCAATCATGTCCGCAATACCAATATATTGCATATCGCCATAATTATAAAAACCATCAATGACTGTGGCTGGATTTATTGCAGTCCATGGCACATTTAAACGCTTACAGGCCTCAATGAAAGCTTGATGCCCTAAAATTTTTGAAGCCTCATAACCACCATGTTTGCAATACAACTCATCAGCCGATTCTTGTGGCGGCGCAGCCACACGATACCCACCAATCCAGATAAATCGCTCAAGCTGCTTCAATGTTGCAGCCCATTCAATTAACGCCAGCCCTGACTTAATATTGGTACGCTCAGCTTCAGCTTTGCTAATGCCCCAATTAAATGATGCTGCGAGATGATAAATTACATGAATTTTTGTCTGAGCGTCCGATAATAGAGAGTCCAGCTTAAAATCGCGGCTTAAATCATATTCAACAAAAGATATAGATGGATCAACCAGCCCTTGGGTTGCAATGAAACCTAATAGCTTATCTTTCTTGGTTGCGGCATTACGCAGCGCAGCAATCACCTGATGACCTTCACGCAGAAGTTCAACGATCAATCTGCTGCCAATAAAACCTGCTGCACCTGTTACTAATATGGTCTTCCGTGAAAAATTATCTTTTTTTGCGTTATTTAAATTATCCATAAATCACCTTATTAGGTGCTGGGCACTCCAGCATTGTTTTGAAGCGAGTTATCTTAAAAGTTATATCGAACCTGGGCATACACCAGACTGTTATCTCTAAATTGTCCTAGTACCGTATCATTTCTGCCCCAGAAGCGATCTCCACCTGCATTTAACTGCCAGTGATCATTGAGGTTGTAGTTAATACGTACTCTCAACAACTCATTAGGCTCTGGTGCAAAATAGAATCCTGTAAACTCTAACTTTAAATTGTCATTCAATAGGTTAAGCGCATAACGCAGCATAGCTCCATACTGATCTTGCTCATATTGATCACTAATCGTTTGCTGATAACGGTAAACTTCTTTCACTAATGGATTTGTTAGGCTATCGGCGGACTTCACATCCTCCGTATGTTTGTACACGCCTACTAAACTCAGCGTAGAATTTTTTAATGACCATTCCGGTCCCATAACTACAGTTAAATTATTTTTCTTATGGGTAAGATCTTCGCTGCCATTCGAGTTAGTCTTTGTATATGCAGCTTCACCGCGCCATAC
>NZ_POYH01000060.1:0-121073 GCF_002899995.1 Acinetobacter sp. AKBS16
AGGCGGTGGACACGGCGGTCATAACGGTTTACGTGATATTGTCCCGCATATTGGCCCAAATTTTCATCGTTTACGTATTGGTATTGGACATCCCGGCTCAAAAGAAAGAGTTTCTGGACATGTGCTCGGGAAAGCACCAAGTAGTGAACAAAGCCTGATGGATGGAGCAATTGATCATGCTCTCTCTAAAGTAAAGTTACTTGTTCAAGGGCAAGTACCACAGGCCATGAATCAAATTAATGCGTATAAACCAGCTTAAATTGTTGAACAATCAAGCTTGCTATCTTGCTTTTTTAGGAGCAAAATGCGCATCAGCCACCTAGCCGGCGGCAAAGGCGAAAGATTTCACCATAAGATCTTCATCTTAGATCTACTCAGGAGACGCTAGCCATGCTATCTCGTTTATTAAAATGCAAAATTCACCGTGCAGTTGTAACCCATGCTGAACTTCACTATGAAGGTTCTTGTGCAATTGATGGCGTATTGATGGACTTAGCTGGTATTCGTGAATACGAAGAAATCCACGTTTGGAACGTAACTAATGGCAAGCGCTTCACAACTTACGCAATTCGTGGTGAAGATAACTCTGGCATTATTTCAGTAAATGGCGGCGCTGCTCACCAAGCAGATGTGGGCGATTTAGTTATTATTGCTACTTTTGGTGATTTCACAGAAGCTGAAGCAAATGCCCATAAACCACGCTTGGTATATGCGAACCCAGATAACACAGTCAATCACACAGCGAACTGTATTCCTGTGCAAGTTGCCTAATTAAAGATTTAAAAATAATAAAAAGCCCGTAAATACGGGCTTTTTTTATAAGACTTTATAAACTTCTGGCAGTTCCCTTCCACCAGCTCTGTTGCTGCTTACAATTTAGAGACTGTAGCTCTTCTCCACGTAAATCAAATAAAATCGCCTCTCCTTTTGCATTTACCTTAAATTCAGCATATTTCGCTTTCTCATAGCAATGAGCTAAGCCTTCGGCAAATAAGAAACTGCGAGAAGCTGGGTACAAAGATTGATAGTGATTGTCCGGATTTTTTAAAATTAAATTCTGCTCATTAGATAAAGAGTTAGGGTCTAAAATAGTACGGATTACTCGATTTCGTGAATCTAAAATAACTTTTGCTGGAACAGAAGCATGATTAAAAATCACCTGATCTAAAGCTTCACTTTCACTTCCTGTCAGAGCTTTGAGAGATTGTAAATTTAATTCATAAGCCAGCGCCATGTAGTCCCCTTGTAAAATAGAACGAGGATCAACTGGTTTCAGCTTAATAAAAATACTTTTACTTTGATGCAAGTGCCATTCATTTTTCATGACTAAACCTGCAAAAAATAATACAGTGACTACTGCAAGCATAAGAGAGAAATGCTTTTTCATTACTTTCCCTCCTCAATAAAATTAATTTTAGCTTCTTTCATAAGTAGCCCATATAGAGCCAGCAATATAATGCCTGACACCAAGATTGATGCACTTTTAGCTAAAAAACTTAATTGTAAACTGTAATAAAGTTGCCAAAGCACAAAGGCAAATACTACGAGCGTAACACCATAAACAATGCGATCTTTATTTTTTAAAGCCCATGTCAAAATAACAAATAAGATGAATACTTCAAAATAGCCGAGTGCAATAAGTAATATGCCAAAAACTAAAAAGGCAAAAAAAGTTATACCGTGAAGTTGTCGATAGAGATAGAAAAAACTAAAGCATAATAACCATACGCACGGCAATGCATAAAGGAACCATAGTGAGTGATCAGCCGAATCAACAAGTGCTACTCCTATAAAGGTATCAAAGAATGAACTCACCAAAATTACAACGAGCGTACTTAAGAAGATACTCCGCTTATACGATACGACCGCTTTACTTCCTATCAGTAGTACCGAGCTAAAAACCAAATAGTTAAGTAAGACTAAATTTAAATAAGTCAGAGTAGAGTTTAAAGACCATAATGAATGATCCATTTGTAGTAGATAGATTACTGCTATACCATAAGTTGCAAGCATTTGAATTAAAATAAAGAACCAATGAGGCTTAAGGCAATAACTGATACATAAAATAAAGATCTGGGCAATTAATACCCATAAAATTTGATCTGTTTCAGAACCAAGATGGAATAAAAAAGCAGTCTGTCCACTCACAAATAAACAATATGCAAACTGCCGGATGAAATAACTTTGCGATTTTGTTAGTAAAGTTATAGCTACAGCAACAAAGATGATTCCAATAATTAAGGAAATAGTCTCCCAAAACACCAAAGTAAATGCTGCAAGCGCTAGACCAGCAAGCCAAGCACCAATTGCCAAAGGAATGATATAAAAACGGCTTTGACGGAAAATCTTGATTAAGAAATAACTAATGAGTGCAAACCAAGTAAAAATAATCCCCGCGATCAATAAAAAGATGAACTCATTAGAATCTTTAAATAGTTGATTAATACCATCCACAAGCCATATGGTAGCCGTCACACCAAGAACAGCAGCCATTAAACTGGCACACAACTGATCATCTTTATTAAAAAAATAATAAAAAGCGATGATTCCTAGAAAAAAAGCCGAGATCAGATAAGGTAAATTTTCACTTGATAGGAATTGAATCATTCCTGTTATTGAAATAACAGCAAACCAAGCAATAAAAATAAAACGTAAAGCCGTATATTTCTTTTGACAGATCCAAAACTGCACAAGACTTAATAGATTTAGAGCAAAAAGATAAAGATAGGGAAACTTTTCTGCCCAGAAAGTCTGTTTAAAAAATAAAAATAGGGTGAGTTGGCTTGTAATACAAATTAAAGCAAAGATTCCAATATTTGGTCGATATAGCCACGGCAATAAAAGCAAAGTCCAAATCAAGAAAAGTAAATAACTGTCTGCACCAGTTTGATAAACTTGCCCAATTACAGCCAAACTCAAACCGACCATTAAGCCGCAGATGCCATGTAAAGTTTGCCTTACTCCTTCACTTAAAATTTTCTTGACACTCACCCAAGCTGTTATAAGTAATATAACAGGTGGAATAATGAGTTGAATGCTATCTGGAAGCATCAACCAATTAGCAGCAATTAAGTACAGAATACTGAGCGCCATAAATACATAACTGAAAATATGGAGATGCTGAATAAATAAAGTATTCCTAAAAGGATAATAATCTCTTATCTGCATGAAACACCGGTTTTACTTATAATTTTCTAGAAAAAAACATAACACTCACTTTTAAGCTCAACAAGTAAGCTCTTGTTAAAAAGACTATTTCAATTTATGAAAATACTTATTCATAAAGAGACTTAGCATTCTACAAAAGCATCTAGCCAATTTTGCCAAGCGCGCTATAATAAAACCCATCGCTTCAGGGCGGGGTGTAATTCCCCACCGGTGGTAAAGTTAATTTTTATTGTTAAATTAACAAGCCCACGAGCTTAAATTATGTAATTTGAGCAGATTTGGTGAAACTCCAAAGCCGACGGTATAGTCCGGATGAAAGAAGACGACGAACTGAAATAAATCCATTTTATTTCAGTGCCAGCCTGTTTTTGCATCAGTCCTGAAATGTTCAACCGTATTCTTACGAGAGCGTTTCATTATGTCTAGTTTAATTCAACCAGAACTTTTTTTCTCAGCCCTCTCTCCTGCTGAGCAACGCATCCAACAAGCATTAGAAGATATCCGTCAAGGCAAACCTGTCTTGGTGATGGATGACTTCGACCGTGAAAATGAAGCAGATTTAATTGTTGCAGCGGAAACCCTAACTGTTGAGACCATGGCACGTATGATTCGTGATGGCTCAGGTATTGTATGTTTATGCCTTACTGAAGAGTTAGCTGATCATCTTGAACTTCCACCAATGGTTTCTCAAAACTCAAGTCAGTTTCATACTGCATTTACAGTGACTATTGAAGCTGCTCAAGGCGTTACCACTGGTGTTTCTGCTAAAGACCGTGTAACCACAATTAAAACTGCTATTAAAGATGGTGCTGTTGCAAGTGATCTTAACCGTCCAGGCCATGTTTTCCCATTACGCGCACGTAATGGTGGCGTGCTTACCCGTCGAGGTCATACGGAGGGGACTATTGATCTAGCAAGATTAGCTGGTTTAAAACCTGCTGGAGTATTATGTGAATTAACCAATCCGGATGGGACAATGGCATCAGGAATTCAAGTTTTAGCATATGCTCAAACTCATCATTTAACCGTGATTACAATTGAAGAGCTTGTACAATATCGTCAACAACACGGTATTTAAAAATAAATAAAAAGGTTTGACTTGTTCACTTGCAGGTCAAACCTCTAAATTATAATTCTTGAAATTTAAGAAACTTTCTTTTGTGCGGCCTGTTCTTCAACATAATCTAAAAGTTCAGAAAATTTTGTAATCTTTGCTTTAGGTTGTGCTTGAGTAAGTTCTTCTGGTGTCCCATAACCATAAGTCACAGCTACCGCTTCAATACCATTATGACGGGCGCCTAAAACATCATATTGACGATCACCCACCATCAAGCATTCTTCTGGGTTTAATTGCTCATGTTCAAGAATATAATGGATAAGCTCAGCTTTATTGGTCCGTTCACCCGTTAATTCACTACCGTAAATTTGTACAAAATATTGGCTTAAATCAAAATGATCTAAAATTCGTTTTGCATAAATCGTTGGTTTAGCAGTAGCAACGAACAAACGATACCCTTCTGCTTTTAAGGCCTTAAGTGTTTCCGCAACAGATGGGTATACTTCATTTTCAAATAAACCAATCACCGAGAAACGCTCACGGTAAGCAAGTAAAGCTTGCTCAGCTAGTGCATCATCTTGAGTAGCTAATAATTTTGCTAATGACGCTTTTAAAGGTGGGCCAATCGTCCAATCAATATTTAAATCGGCAGCTAATGGATAACCTAACTTATCCATTGCATAACGAATTGATGTATGGATACCAACTTTAGGGTCTGTTAAGGTTCCATCTAAATCAATCAAAATATGTTTTATAGCCATTCAATCACTAACCCAGTAAAGTATTTAATTCAATTGGTCGAGAGTTTAATTAAACTCTCTTATACTAACGTAAATTTAAATTGAAAAGGAAATAACCGTGCGTCCAACCGTACTTTGTTTCTCGGGTTTAGACCCTTCAGGTGGTGCAGGTTTACAAGCCGATATTGAAGCGATTGGACAAAGTGGTGCACATGCAGCAATTGCATGTACAGCCCTCACCATTCAGAATTCTCAACAAGTATTTGGCTTTGAAGCAACCTCAAAAGAACTATTATTAGCCCAAGCAAATGCTGTTGTAGGCGATTTACCCATTAAATGTGTTAAGTCTGGCATGCTAGGCACTACTGATAATATTGCGGCTCTAGCCGAATTTTTACGTGCTCATCCTGACTATCAATATGTACTTGATCCTGTTTTAGTTGCAAACAGTGGCGGTTCGTTAGGAGACCAAGCAACTTTAGTTAAAGCATTTGTGGAGCTTATTCCTCTAGCGACACTCATTACTCCAAATACAGTTGAATTGCGCGCTTTAACAGGCGTTACCGATTTAGATCAAGCAACCCAAAAGTTATTTGAAATGGGTGCCAAGGCCGTATTGGTGAAAGGTGGACATGAAGACACACCTGACTTTATTAAAAATAGTTTATATATTGATGGCGAGCTTGCAGCAAGTAGTACATGTCCGCGCCTTGAAGGTGAATATCATGGCTCAGGTTGTTCATTAGCGAGTTTTATTGCAGGTCGTTTAGCTCTAGGTGACTCTTTAAAAATTGCAGTTCAACATGCAGAAACATGGTTATTTGGTGTGTTAAAAAATGCTGAAACACCTGTACCCAATGGACAAAAGATTCCAAAACGGTTTTAACCAATAAATAAAAAAGGCGCTTTAAGCGCCTTTTTTATATTCCTATTATTGAGGAATACGTAAAACTTGTCCTGGAAAAATCTCATCTGGATCTTTCAGCATTGGTTTATTCGCTTCAAAGATTTTTTGATATTGATTGGCATCACCATAAAATTCTTTTGCAATCTTTGAAAGATTATCACCAGATTTCACTGTATAAAATTTGCTTTCTGGCTCAGGAGTTACAACAGTCATCTGGTCATCTACTTGTGCCACATGATCTACATTACCCACAATAAGAATGATTTTTTCTTTATCTGCTTGGCTTTGGACTTGCCCTTTAATAATAGCAGTGTCAGTTGAGCCATTATATGTTACAGATAAGCCTTCCACCCCAAGGCCTAAGCTTTTAATCAATCCCAATAATTTATTCGCAATTTCTTGTGCAGAAGGTTCTGCTGGTGTTGCTGGAGCTGCTTGTGGTTCTGCTGGTGCGGTATTTTTCTTACCAATACCTTTTACAAAATCAAAAAGACCCATTATTTAGTCCTCATATTATTGTTTATAGTAAAGTCATTAAACTGACCCTTATTGTTATACTTGAAAAAAGAGACACCTCTGCTATCAATTGAGGTTGATCTTGTAAAAATATGTATCTCATCAATTATCTTACTCGTATAAAAAAAGCCACCTTACGGTGGCCTTCTTTTTTAATCAGCAATATGCGAATTAACCAAGTTTTTTAGTTACATAGTCAATTGCAGATTGAACTGTAGTGATTTCGTTTGAATCTTCATCAGGGATAGTGATGTCGAAGTCATTTTCGAAAGACATAACAAGTTCAACTAAATCTAAAGAGTCAGCACCCAAGTCATCCATGAAAGATGCTTCGTTTTTAATCTCTTCAGCTTTAAGACCAAGTTGTTCTGCAACCGCTTGTTTAACGCGTTGTTCGATATCGCTCACAGGAATTCTCCTCATTGCTTGTGGCGTTTGATTTGCCACTAGTTTAATTGAATATAAAAATTTTTAAAAGTTTATACATCGGCGTTAGGCCATGTATAAACCACCATTTACATGTAATACCGTACCGGTAATGTAACCTGCTTTATCACTTGCAAGGAAACTCACCGCATTTGCGATATCTTGTGGCTCGCCTAAGCGATTTAAAGCCACTTGATCACTCATTTTTTTGCGAATGTCTTCACTAAGTGCATCTGTCATTTCTGTTGCAATAAAACCTGGTGCCACACTGTTTACAGTGATTTGGCGGCTACCCATCTCTTTTGCAAGACTACGGCTAAATGCTTCAATACCTGCTTTAGCAGCAGAATAGTTCGCTTGGCCTGGGTTTGCAAAGTGAGCTACAACAGAACTGATATTAATAATGCGACCAAAACGTGCTTTCGTCATACCCTTAAGTACACGTTTAGATAAACGATAAACGGCTTTAAGGTGGATATTGAGGATGTCATCCCAATCATCTTCCGACATACGAAGCAACAAATTGTCTTTCGTAATACCTGCATTGTTAACGAGAACAAGTACAGGACCATAGTTCTGTTCAATATGAGACACGACTGCTTCAATCTCATCGAGATTACGCACATCGAGAGCCAAACCTGCACCTTGTTCACCAAAGCTATCAGTTAGCTTTTGTGCACCAGATTCAGAAGTCGCAGTACCTACGACAAAATAACCGTCTTGAATAAGTTGCTGGGCAATTGCAGCGCCAATGCCCCGACTCGCGCCCGTTACTAATGCAACTTTGCGTTCTTGTGTCATGCAATTTTTCCTTCTGCCACTAAAACAGCATTTAGGGCATCTTCCATTTTGCTCTTACTATCAATAGAAAAAGCTTTTTCAATATTTGGTAAACGCTTTGCGAGATTACTCAATACTGTACCTGGACCACACTCAACAATGTACTGAATACCTTGGTCTTGTAGAGACTGCATGGTACGTGTCCATTGTACAGACTGGTACAATTGTGCTGTTAAAGCCTGACGTAATTGAGCAACATCGGTAGCAATTCCCGCGTTGACATTTTGTATTACAGGAATGGTAGGTAGCTCAATGGCAGTTTGTTCCAAAGCTTCTGCAAATTTTTCTGCTGCCGGCTTCATCAATGAACAATGTGATGGAACAGAAACCGGTAAAGCAATTGCTTTAGCAGATTGTTCTTTTGCCAATGCCATAACTTGCTGTACAGATGCAGTACTACCAGCAATCACAACTTGACCTTGTGAATTATAGTTTGCTGCTTCAACTGAACCTTGGCCTAATGCAGACACGCTCTGGCACAATTCAACTACTTTATCATCAGCTAAACCAAGAATAGCAGCCATAGCGCCTTCCCCTTGAGGAACAGCATTTTGCATGAGTTTTCCACGCAAATTAACTAACTTAACTGCATCCGCCAAACTCATTGAACCTGCTGCAACTAAAGCGCTGTATTCACCTAAAGAGTGACCTGCAAGGTATTTAGGGGCTAAACCACCTAAATCTAACCATAAACGCCATAAAGCAATACTGGCAGTTAATAATACAGGCTGGGTATTTTCTGTTTGGTCTAAACCTTCACCACTTTGTGCAATGTGCCAAAGATCAAATCCTAGCGCGTCTGAAGCTTCGGCAAAAGTTTGCCCAACTCCACTAAACTGTTCTGCGAGTTCAGCGAGCATACCAACTTTTTGTGAACCTTGACCTGGAAACACAAAGGCAGTTTTTGTGGCTAAAGCTACTTGTTCAAGACGTTTAGCAGACATAAGAAATCCTTTTTGGGTTTTCACTCATTTCTCTGGAGCGGAAATTTAACATTTAATTTGTATATTTATAATTGCGAAAAACAACAAAAAAAGGGAGCTTTCGCTCCCATTTTTTCTATACTTAAGCATCACGCTTAATGCATATCATGCAATTATTCAGCATCAGCTGCTTTAGCGAATAATTGGCGACCACGGTAGAAACCGTCTTTAGTCACGTGGTGACGACGATGAGTTTCACCAGTTGCTTGGTCTACTGTTAATGCATTCTCGGTTAAAGCGTCATGTGAACGGCGCATGTCACGGCGAGAGCGACTTTTACGGTTTTGCTGAACGGCCATGATGGCTCCTTACAAAGATCGAAAAAATGGATCAGAACAAATTCAGTTGTCTTATCCCATAATCATAACACAAATTATGAGTTAAGTTTACCTTTCAAACCTGCCAAAACATCAAACGGATTATCCCGTTTCTCTTCGACAACGTTCTGAATGGTAGGTTGATGTTTATGTTCACAAGCATCATGCTTGGGAGATAAAGGCATCAACAATAACAGTTCATCTTCTAGTAATGCGAGTAAGTTGATCGAGGCAGGTGTATCAAAATCACCTTTTGTCGAAGACTCACTTTCACCTAAAACGATGAAATCAGCATCCTCATCCAAGCGCTCTATCAGTGACTCATCATCTACAAGTGCAATATGAAAGTCAGAAACAATTGGCATTTCAACAGGTTCCAAACAACGTTGGCACTCCATTGGAACTTTTGTTTCCATGTGACCATCTAACCACACAATGCGATGATAGGCATCCATTGATAGCTTACAGTCTATGTTGATCAATTGGTTATCAATTGACCCAACAGCTTCACGAGCAATACGAGCAAAGCGAGACAATGGCAGTTGACCTGACCATGTAAAGCCTTGTTCAGCCCATTTAAACGGCTCAATCTGTGCCGGAAAGGTATTTGCTGACATAATTAAGGCGGCAATTCTACAAATTCATCGGTACTCTGTCAAAGATTAAGATACAATTTTGTACTTCTTTAGACAGAACTCGGGGTAAATTAAGCAATGCACCTGTTGCAGCCGCAACCTGAAGTTAACACTTCATTACTCGTTTGCACCCATTCAACCCACCAGAACCCTCTTTTACCTGACGTGGTGCAACTCTCACCATGGCCAAGCTCAAAATTAGAGTCTGAGCAAGTTGATTGGCTTATTTTACACTTTAATCACTGGTTTTCCCACCATAATGTGACATTAGTTCGTGGAGAATTTGAACCAGAATATTTCCCAGCGAATGAGCATGAACCAGCAAAAATTCAATTTGCTCATGGTTTTTTTAATAGTGCTCTTCACGAAATTAGCCATTGGACAATTGCAGGTGCAAAACGTCGCCTATTACCCGATTTAGGTTATTGGTATGCGCCAGATGGCAGAACTAAAGAACAGCAAGATTTATTTGAACAAGTAGAAATCAAACCTCAAGCCATTGAATGGTTATTTGCACAGTCTTTTGGCAGAAAATTCAGAGTCTCGCTAGATAACCTTACGGGCGATGGTGGAGATGGCAGAAAGTTTAAAGATAATGTTTATGCCCAAGTTCAACGTTACTTTTCTGGTGAAGCAAAGCTGCCTGCCGATGCAGCAAGATTCATTGAATGTATTTGCCAATGTACGCGAGCAGGTGCAGCATTACAATTAAATGAATTTAAACGTGAACTCCTTGATTAAATGACAAAAAAACTACGTAAGTTACTTGCTTCATAAGTTTGAAAGGTCTAATACTATTTTTAATAATGGCGTGATGGAGTCTCTAAAATATGTTGCATTTACATGTACATCCTGAAAATCCACAGCAACGCCTCATTGAACAAGCGGTTGAGCGTATTCGTGCCGGAGATGTTGTGGTCTACCCTACCGATGCTGCCTATGCAATCGGATGCCAGATTGGTAATAAAAATGCGATGGAACGGATTGCCCAGATTCGTGGTTTAGGTCCTAAACATCAATATGCAATTATGTGTTGCGATTTATCAGATATCGCGACTTATGCCAAAGTTGATAATGCGACGTACCGTTTATTAAAGGCAAATACACCCGCCATCACCACTTTTATTTTACCGGCAACCAGTGAAGTTCCACGTAGGTTAATGCACCCTAAAAACGATTGGTCTACGTATTCCGAGTAATCCAATTTGTCAGGCTTTATTAAAAGAGCTCGGTGAACCTTTACTCACCAGTACATTAATTTTACCGGGGCAAGAAGATCCACTAGATGATCCTTACGATATTGAAAATCAATTAGCTAAGCGTATTGATGTCTTTATTGATGGTGGTTTTGGTACTTTAACAACCACGAGTATTGTTGATTTATCAGGTGAACATCCTGAAATTATTCGTCGTGGTGTCGGTGATGTAAGTGCTTTTGAATAAGCACTTACTTTTCATTTTTTACCAATAGTTTAAAAAAAAGCATTATCAAGAAAAAAAATACTCTTTATTTAGTTTGGATTTTTTTTACACTTTAGTCGTTAAGCAATTTATTAAAAGTCACAATTCCTTTAGAATGCTTCTCACTATCTGCTGTTCTTCTGCTACAGCTCTTATTGACTTGAAAAACAAGTCTCATGCTTTTGAAAATTCGCGTGGCTTATAATCGTAATGAACCAATCACTTCATCAATCCATGGAAGACGTTCCACACATCCGTGTTTTAGATGAGTGGCACGATACGATTCCTGAGGATCTTTATATTCCTCCAGCTGCCTTTGAGATTTTGCTCGAACAGTTTGAAGGACCGCTCGACTTTTTAATTTATCTGATTCAAAAAAACGGTTTTGATCTCATCCAGCTTGATATTGCTCCTATTGCAACTCAATATTTGGCTTATATGGATAGTATGAAATCCTTAAACATTGAGCTGACTGCCGACTATATGGTCATGGCTGCTTTATTAGCTGATTTGAAATCTCGCTTACTTTTACCTAAGCCTACTGTCGTAAGCATCGAAAAAGATCCTAAACAGGATCTTATTGATCGACTCGAAACTTATTTACGCATTAAACAAGCCGCTGAACGTTTAGGCCAAATGCCAGTTCTTGACCGTGATACATTCAGTGCCAATGTAAGCTTAGGTCATATTGCACCTGTTTATGAAGGTTATGATGTTTCAGCATTACACGATGCTTTGTTCTGTGTATTTAACCGTCCGGAACCTGTAACACACACAATTGCGCAAGAGCCTGTACTGTTAGAAGAACGTATTGCTTATATTGAAGAGAAATTAGATTCAGGCGACGTGTTAAGTTTTAAAGAATTACTTAATCCCCAACAAGGCCGTATGGGAATGGTTGTAACTTTTATGGCTGTTTTAGAATTGACCCGACAACAAAAGATTAAGATTATTGCTACAGGAGTTGAAGCTCCACTAGCTATTCAAGGGTCTTCAATATGAGCAGTTTTGAACAAAATAATAATGATTTGTCATTAGCCGATATTCATCATGAAGTTTTATTACAGCTTGAAGCCATTATTTTTGCGAGTGAAGCGCCTGTCTCAATTGCCCGTTTAAAAGAAGCATTTAATAATCAATATAACAAACAACAGCTTCGTCAGCTTTTACAACAGCTTGCCCTTTTACAACATGGCCGTTCCATTGAGTTGATTGAAACTGCGCAGGGCTTTCGTTTTCAGGTAAGATCCAAATATCGCAATATCATTGCGCAGATTTGGCCAGAGCGACCAACAAAACTGTCACCATCATTACTAGAAACGTTGGCTGTCATTGCGTATCATCAACCGGTCACACGTGCTGATATTGAACAAATTCGTGGTGTATCTAATAATAGTCAGATTCTCAGAACGCTATTTGACTGGAACTGGATTAAAGAAGCCGGTTTTAGAGATTTACCCGGAAGACCTGCGTTGCTAATTACAACGCCTCAATTTCTGAATGCTTTTGGTCTAGCCTCTCTAGGCCAATTGCCTCCCCTGCAGAACGCCAAGGAAGCATTTATGGCTCTCGATGCAAATGCACCGAAGTCATAAAGAGGTGGACTGTTGATCATTATGTCTAAGGTTGTGCTGTCATGAGTGAAAAATTGCAAAAAGTATTAGCGCGAATCGGATTAGGTTCTCGCCGATATATGGAAGAGGTTA
Organism: Acinetobacter sp. AKBS16; assembly: GCF_002899995.1. Classification (NCBI taxonomy): domain Bacteria; kingdom Pseudomonadati; phylum Pseudomonadota; class Gammaproteobacteria; order Moraxellales; family Moraxellaceae; genus Acinetobacter; species Acinetobacter sp. AKBS16. The sequence continues at coordinate 12,757 of NZ_POYH01000060.1, forward strand.
TTGCCGCAGGACGCGTGAGTGTGAACGGCCGCGTTGCCCAAGTTGGCGAGCGCATTGAACCAGGCGATGAATTACGCATTGATGGCCGTAAAGTTCAGTTCCAGATCGAAGATGAAATTCGTCGTCGTGTACTGATTTATTATAAACCAGAGGGTGAAATCTGTTCACGTAATGACCCTGAAAAGCGTCCAACCGTATTTGATCATTTACCACAAATTGCAAATGACCGTTGGGTAATGGTAGGCCGTCTAGATATTAACAGTACAGGTTTATTACTTTTTACAAACGATGGCGAGCTTGCTAACCGCTTAATGCACCCATCTAATGAAATTGAACGTGAATACGCTGTACGTGTAATGGGTGAAGTAACACCACAATTACGTCAAAACATGGTCAACGGTGTAGAGCTTGAAGATGGCCCTGCCAAATTCGAATCTTTCTCTGAAATTGGTGGTGAAGGTATTAACCGCTGGTATCAAGTTGTAGTGAAAGAAGGCCGTAACCGTGAAGTACGACGTATTTTTGAATCACAAGGCCTTAAAGTAAGCCGCTTATTGCGTACTCGTTACGGTACAGTCATTTTACCGCGCGAATTACGTACTGGTCGCTGGATGGAACTCGACAAAACTGACATCGACAACTTGGCAAAATCTGTTGAGTTAAAACCACGTCAAGGTACAGGCTTATTTGGTATGGCAAAACGTCGCACCGAACGTATGACAGAAAAGCCAATGGCAGCACGCCGTGGTGGTTACTTACGTCAGCAACGTCGTGATGATGAAAAAGAAGCGCCAGCTAACACAGGTAATCAGCGCAAATCGACTGGTTTTAACCGTGGATTTAAAAAGTTCTAAGTAAAGCTTTTAAATCAAAAAACCGCTCAATTTAGAGCGGTTTTTTATGGCCTAATTTTTTAATTCATTCATTTTTGCTAATTCAATCCATTCAGCTTCAGGGAAATGAATGGCTAAATAGTCCTTCAAATAATTTGAAGTATCTTGAGAGATTAATGGATCTTTTGATTCATCTTTTAGGTTGTAAACCAAAGCTTTTAATTTCAGACCACGTGACTTAAGTGCCTCGAGACTAAGCAATGTATGGTTAATACTCCCCAAACGACCAGACGTCACCAAAATAACAGGAAACTGATGCTGAGCAACGTAATCAATAGTAAGTAAACTGGTGGTTAAGGGTACCATTAAGCCACCTGCACCTTCTAACAATACAATTTCAAAACGTTCAGCCAATGTTTGAGTCGCATTCTCAATTTTTTGAAAATCGATCTCTCGGTTATCAAGACGCGTTGCTAAATGAGGTGAAGCAGGATAACTAAAGATTTCCGGCATAGTCAGCTTGTCATGATCTTCCTGAAACCAACCTTGCCCCATAATTTCACGATGCTTCTGGATATCCTCTGAGATATCAGCATTACCTGTCTGAATAAGTTTTTGGGTAATTACTTTTTTACCCTGCTCAGTCCATAATTTTGCTAAGAAACCTGTCGCGTAGGTTTTACCAATTTCGGTATCAATCCCACTCACAAAATAGATCTGGCCACTCATTTACTTCATTCTCCGGGCAATACAATAAATCGGGTGATATGTTAGGGAGTACCCCTCGGTGTGCTTAAACCGGTCATAATCTTGATAAAACTGCTGTAAAGATTGCTTAGTCCAACGATGCTGAGCAGTTGCCGTTACACCTGTTGCTTTTAAATGCTGCAACACAGCTTTAGGCGAATCGAAATAAAGCTGAGTTTCTGACTGTGCCAAATGCAAAATCTCAAAACCAGCCTGAGTTAAGGCACTATTCCAATTTTCAAGATTCCAATAATTTAAACCTTGCCCAGTTAGCTCTTTAATTTCAATGAGGTTTTTAGGACCAAATGTTGAAAAGCATAGCCAGCCTTGCTCATTTAAAGCAGCATAGCAATGTTGAAGTAGCCGTGGTAAATCTTGCATCCATTGCAAAGCTGAACCGGAAACAATCATATCAAGCTGCTGAGGGAATTCTAAGGTTTCAACGTCTCCAATTAACCATTTCACATGTTCTTCATGATTAAAGTGCTGTTGCACCTCTGCATACAAATCATTTAAAACTAAATTTTCAATTTGAAAAGATTCAACAAGCAGACGAGTTAAATTGCCAGAACCACAACCAATTTCAAAGACACGTGACATTGCGCTTGGACAAAATTGCTTTAGTAAGTTCGTTAAGTTTTGGCAAATTTGTTTTTGGACAATTGCATGCTTTGAATAGCTTTGCCCTGCTTTAGCAAAACGTTGGGCAACCAAATTTTTATTCAAACTCACAGGAAACTCACCAATGCTTCAAGTTCATGTTGCTCAACCATTGATGTTAAGGAAATGCGCAAACGCGAACTATTTTTAGGTACTGTTGGTGGACGTACAGGCATGGCATAAAAACCGCTTTCCTGAACCTGTTTCGCCTTATCGATAGCAGCCTGACTTTCTCCCACAATCACTGGAATAATATGGCTGGTCGATGGACTCACATACCCCTTTTGCACCACTGCTTGTTGAAGATATTGGCTAATATTTTTTAAATGTTCACGTTGAGATTGAGCCATTAATACTTTTTTAAAAATAAAATTTGCCCATGCCATAACAATCGGAGGTTGAGCGGTACTAAAAATAAGCGGACGCATTTTATTAATGAGATAATCTTTAATAATTGGATGGCAAATAATATAACCACCGACTGCTGCTAGCGCTTTACCCAAGGTACCAACTAGAAAATCAATTTCCTGAATTACATTATATTGTTCGGCACATCCTAAACCTTGCTGTCCACGTACGCCAATTGAATGCGCTTCATCGACATATAACATGGTTTTAGCAAAGCGTTTTTTAAGCTGGACTAAAGCGGTTAAATCTGTTTCATCGCCATCCATACTAAAAATACTTTCCGTGACCACAATAATTCGTTCAATCTGGTCATCATCATGATACTTTTGTAGAAGTTGCTCTAAATGCTGTAAATCATTATGTCGATAGCGCACATACTGGGCACCAGACAAACGGATCCCATCAATCATACTGGCATGAACTAACTTATCTGCCAGAATTAAAGTTTTACTATCAGCAACAGCGGGCAAAATACCAATATTCATATGGTAGCCACTATTAAATAATAGAGCCGCCCGACCACCAAATGCTTGGCTTAGGCTATTTTCCAACTGTTCATATTCATCAAAATTGCCCGTTAATAAACGTGAAGATGAAGAACTAAAATAGCTGCGTTCTAATGGATAGCAATCTAAAAATTCTTGGCGAAGATCAATATCAGCTGCCAACCCAAGATAGTCATTTGAAGCTAAGTTGAGCATCGTTTTATTTTGAATCGTAATAAAACGGCCATGCTGCACATTTTGGGTAAATTGTCTGAAATTACCTTGTCGTTTTAACTCATCTAACTCTGTAGCAAAATGATCGAGCAATGACATCTTAATGTGCCCCCTGCATCGTTTTAACTACTTCAACCAACTGTTCGAGCAAGCCACTTAACTCTTGTTGAGTGATGACATAAGGCGGCATGACATAAACTAATTTTCCAAAAGGACGAATCCAGATTCCACGCTCTACAAATTGTTGCTGTAAAGTTTTCATATCGACATTAAAGGTGAGTTCTACTACACCAATCGCCCCGAGCACTCTTACATCAGCAACATAATCAAGCTGGCTTAAAGGCATTAAATATTGGCTAAGCTGTTGCTCAATTCGCTTAATATTGGCCTGCCAATCTTGCTCAATTAATAATTGCGTACTTTTTAAAGCAACGGCACAAGCGAGTGGATTGGCCATAAAAGTTGGGCCGTGCATAAATACCCCAGCCTCACCGCGACTAATGGTTTCTGCTACATGCTTTGTCGTTAAGGTCGCAGACAAAGTCATATAACCGCCTGTTAACCCTTTACCTAGGCACATAATATCTGGCTCAACTTGTGCATGTTCCCAAGCGAAAAGCTTACCGGTACGACCAAAACCAGTGGCAATTTCATCAAAAATTAATAACAGATGATATTGTTCACAAAGCGCTTTAGCCTGACGTAAATATTCAGGGTGATAAAAGCGCATGCCTCCTGCACCTTGGACAATCGGCTCAATAATAAGTGCAGCAAGGTTTTCATGATTTTGCTGAATAGCTTGCTCTAACTCGGCAATATCTTCTCGGTTCCACTCCTCATGAAATTTGGTTTGCGGAGCTGCTACAAAAAGACGGTTCGGTAAGCTGGTACCAAAAATCTGATGCATGCCTGTCACTGGATCACAAACAGACATCGCATTCCATGTATCACCGTGATAACCAGAACGTGTAGTAATAAAATTTGTTTTTTGTGGCTGGCCTTGTGCTGTCCAGAATTGCACAGCCATTTTCAAAGCAACTTCAACGGCAACGGAACCTGAGTCTGCATAAAAAATTTTATCGAGACTCGGCGGTGTAATTTTTAAAAGAATTTTGCCAAGTTCAATAGCAGGATCATGAGTTAAACCGCCAAACATGATATGAGACATATTTTGTAGCTGGTCGGTCACTGCCTGATTAAGTTCAGGGTGGTTATAGCCATGAATTGCACACCACCAAGATGACATACCATCAATTAAAGTTCTACCATCATCAAGTTCAATCGTTGCTCCATAGGCACGCTTCACTTTAAATGTGGGTAAAGGTTGGGTCATTGAAGTATATGGATGCCAAATATGTTCCAAATCAAAATTATCGGTCATCCTCTATACCTTTTTACAGCAATCAAATCTTTCATTTAGCACATGTTAAACCTGTTAAGAATGAAAGAAAATTGCGAGATCAATCAAAGCTTATGAACTTTGCTGATGAATTGTTAAAAATTGGCAGATTTCTTCAATTGTTCTTTCTACCTGTAAGTAGGGAAAAGCATGTGTAGCATCTTTTATTAGCTTATAACTCATATTTTCTGTCGCTATATCTTTAAAATTTTCCATAATCTTGCAAGGAATGACATTATCTTGTTCAGCAAACAGGTGAAGCTGTCGTCCCGGATAGTTTTTCAAGTTATCTACCAAATTTAGCTGCTCAAGCATTTGCAAACCTTCTAACAACAGTTTATTTGAGGGCGGATTTGCTATGTTTTGTACACTAAGCCAATCTTGTTTTGCCTGAGATGAGCCAAGTGTAATTAAATAATAAAAACGTTTTAAAGTAGCTTGGGGATTCTGTAAAAAGGATGCTTTAAATTGACTAAATACATCAGCAGGCATAGCAGTATGCCACGAGGTATTAGCCACAAAACAAGGATTCGACGCGAGCGTAATTAACGTTTTAGTTTGGCCCGTTTGTTTATAAAAAAAGTCAACCAGATATGTTGCTAACTGTCCACCTAAAGACCAACCTACAACCACATCAATATCAGTTAAAAAATCAAGCTGCTCGTGAAAGTCACAACCTAAAACATTAAAAATATTAATAAGTTGCGTGTCATACCCAGCTTTCGTTAAACCTAATTTTAACGAGTGCAAAGGTTCTATTCCTACTCCCCAACCTGTAATCAATAAAATTTTATTTTGTAACTTCATATGCACGCTCAAAGACAAATTTATGGAAATTATATATTAATATCAATTTAAAATATCTTTTAAAATCAATATAAAAATCGAATTCAAAAAAGTAAAATCAACTATTTAGGGCTGTTAAATATTCTGAAATATATTGATAAATAAGGCCTAAAATATTTATATGAAATATACAAAAATTTAATTATCTAAACATTGAAGCAAATCAAAAAACAACATAATCCACACTTCACCCATAAATCCATTATGCAATGTAATTAATGTTAATACTTATGTTTTTTTATTAAAAAAAATGACTCATCAATTCATTTTAATGTTAGAAGATTAAATATTGATCAAAAAATATGGGCAGGCAAATATGAACAATCAAAGTATAATATCAGATGGGAGAGAAAAATATACATATTTTGTTACACCCAATGATATTATAAATACCTTACCTACAGATAAAAATTATTGTTTATTTCTGGATATTGATGGAACATTAGCTCCATTTCAAATTCATCCTGAGCATAGTTTTATTCCAAATACCACCTTAGAAGTTATAAAAAAAATTATTGAATTAAATATACCGGTGATTGCTGTAACAGGACGTGATGTTGAAACAGCAAGTAAGCTACTTCAGTCTATTGAATTACCTATAGCGGGCTTACATGGTTTAGATATTTATTTTGATTCTGATACTTATATTCGCCCAGATTTAAGCGATATTAATTTTCAAAAATTAAAAGAAGATATTATAAATTCTTGTGAAAAATATCCCGATTTATTAATTGAGGATAAAGGACATTCTATTGCTTTACATTATCGAAAAAACCCGGAATTAGAAGATAATGCAATTTATATTATGCAACAGATTAAATATTTTTATCCTCAATTAAAATTAAATAGAGGAAAATTTGTCGTTGAATTATTACCTAAACAGGCAGATAAAGGTAAAGCAATACAAACAATATTAAATCATCTTAATTTACCGTTAATTCATCCCATATTTATAGGAGATGATTTAACGGATGAAACAGGTTTCATTTTTATTAACCAACAGTTTGGCACTTCAATTAAAGTAGGTTCTGGTGAAACAGAAGCTCAATATAGATTAAAAGATATTAATAGTGTTTCTAATTTTCTTTTTTTCTTCCTAGAAAAAATAAAAAAGTTATACGTCAAAAATAGTCAAGATCAGAATGGAGAACAAATATGTCTAAATTAATCGTGTTATCGAATCGAATTAGTATGCCATCGGGTAAGGCTTCAGCAGGTGGCCTTGCAGTAGCTGTACAAGACGCATTAAATGATAGTAACGGCATTTGGTTAGGCTGGAATGGTCAGCAAATTACCGATACTGAAGCGCCTGAATTCGATCAGGCATATTCTCATGGGATCGACTACATTACCTGCCCTCTTACACATCAGCAATATGCACAGTACTACTGTGGTTTTGCTAATAAAGTATTATGGCCAGCCATGCATGATCGGGATGACCTGATCGAATATAATGCAGAAGAATATAATACCTACCAAAAGGTCAATCGTTTATTTGCTGAAAAATTACAGCAGATTGCTCAGCCCGATGATCTTATTTGGGTGCATGACTATCACTTTTTCAGCGTAGCTCGTCATTGCCGTGAATTAGGTATGCAAAATAAAATCGGTTTCTTTTTGCATATCCCTTTCGCAAGCTTAAATATCTGGCGCAAGATCCCAGTTGCACTACAGTTGGTCCAAGATCTTTGCCAATATGATGTGATTGGTTTACAAACTCAAACCGATCAGAACACCTGTATGCAAACCTGTATGGGCTTACTTGAAGCTCAAAAAATACTAAGCGACAGAATCAGTTATAAAAAACGTCAAATCTTGATTAAGTCCTATCCTATCGGTGTTCAGCCAGAGCTTATTCAGCGCCAAGCACAACAGGTCTTTCATACCCCATACGTATTTAACTTTGAAGATATACCACGTCAAAAAACAATTATTGGGGTTGACCGGATTGATTATTCAAAAGGTCTACTTGAACGTTTCAATGCTTTTGCAACTTTCCTTGAAACTAATCCTGAATATCATGGATTGGTACGTCATCTTCAAGTTGCAACGCCTTCACGTACAGATATTCCAGCCTATCAACGCTTATACCAACGCTTTAAGGCCAAATTAGAACTGATTAATGAAGAGTTTGCTCATGAAGATTGGCGGCCTATCGATTGTTGCTTCGACACAGTTCAACATGACAGCTTGATGCATATTTATCGTCGTTCTGACATTTGCTGGATTAGCTCATTACGTGATGGTATGAATTTGGTCGCAAAAGAATATATTGCGGCTCAAGATCCAGAGAACCCAGGTGTGCTGATTTTATCTAAATATGCCGGTGCTGCTGAACAAATGACTCAAGCATTGATTGTTGATCCATTAGATAGAGCAGCCATGATGGATTCTTTAAAAACGGCTCTAGAGATGTCAAAAGCTGAACGTATTAATCGTTATGAACAGTTAATAGAAGGTTTGGCAGCTACTGACCTGAGTGATTGGCGAAATAATTTCTTGAAGGATTTAGAAAATTCTCCGACATTCACAAAGTCTAAGTTGTCCTTACAAGAAAAGTATCAACCCACTTACCATGTCTTATAATAATTTAAGCTTAGGGAACATCGAGGATGTTTTTCTCGATGTTCCGCGGCTGGTAAGCAAGCTTAAATTAATTTGCCTTCACAAGAGTAAAGCGATTGAGTATAGCAATCATGGTTAATAAAACCGCCACTCCTGATAAGACGGTGGTTAGGCTAGTCCACTGGCCAATCAAACCAATTAAGGCTGGGCCACTTAATGAACCTGTATAAGCAATCGTTGACACTAAAGACAGTGCCGCTGCTTTAGGCATATCATTTTGGCGTCCAACACGAGAGAACATGACTGGTACAATATTAGAACAGCCTAAACCTAAAAGTGCATAACCCAATACGACAACTTGCCAAACAGGTGCCATCACAATAGTGACCATAGCAAGAGCAGCGACAATTGCACTATAAGTCACAATAGTTTTCTCACCCCACTGTTTTAACAAGATATGCCCTGCAAAACGACCACTTGTCATACTAAGCGCGAAGAAAGTATAAGCCAGCCCAGCAAAGGCAGGATTAAGCTGGTATTTACTGGTTAAATAAATACCACCCCAATCCATTGCCGCACCTTCTGACAAAAAGGCAATAAAACACATCATCCCAATCAAAAGGATCGTACCGTTCGGACGTGAAGATTTTTTAGGCGCGTCAGTTATTTCCGCTGCACCTTGTTCATCTTGCTCAAATGTTGTTAAGGCAGATGGAATGGCAACAAAGCTCACCACCAATAAAACCATGACTACAGACAATGTGCTCATGAGTGGTGAAAGGCCAATTGCTAATAGTGCAGTGACAAGCATGGCACCGATTAAACCGCCAAGGCTACACATACCATGAAAACTAGACATGAGCGCACGTAAGCTGTGCTTTTCCACCACAACTGCTTGTAAATTAATAGCAACGCCAAGACTACCTGCTGCCGTACCAAAAATGAATAACGCTACAGCCATCGATACAAGACTATGCCAGATCGTTAAACTTGGTAGTAATACCATCAAGAGTATGGTCGCCACAGCAATTAATGGACGACATCCCCAACGCTTAACTAAAGCCCCAGTCGCAGGCATAGCAATCATTGAGCCGATTCCCATACAAAGCAGCAATAAACCAAAATTTGCATGATTTAGGTTTAAACGTTGCTGAGCATACGGAATAAGTGGTGCCCATGCAGATATCGCAAAGCCCAAGCTAAAAAAGCTAAGACGAGTTGCTAATCGTTGTGTACTTAAGAGAGTAGCTGTATCTAAAACAGCAGGTTTGGAAAATAACATATACGCGAAGCTCACCATAAAACCATTGGCGATCCATACCAACCGATTCCCCATAGAAAAACCCTTGCCTCATTAAATTTCTAGGCAAGGGTTTTTGTTGGCGAAATTATATCCAATTCCACAAAAAAAACATGGGGTCTGATACAAATTTTCTGACTTTTTTGTAACTGCCAAAGCCTTATGTAGTAAGGCTTTGAATATATTCAATTTGGCAGAATTAACATTTAAATGGTGACTTCATTTTATTAAAATGAGCCAATGAAAAACCCAGCCTAAGCTGGGTTTTTCAAGTCATTAAATTTGAGACTGGATATAATTTTGTAGGCCAATCAGTTCAATTAAACGCAACTGTTTTTCAAGCCAATAAGTATGGTCTTCTTCAGTATCTGATAATTGTTGACGTAACATGTCACGACTGATGTAGTCGCCTTTTTCTTCACAAAGTTTAATACCTGTCGCTAATTTTTCACGCACATGATATTCAAGTGCTAAATCAGCTTTTAAGCAAGATACAACGTCTGTACCAACATTGATATCTTCACGATGCATGTTTGGTTTGGCACCTAAAAATAATACACGACGAATAATCGCATCGGCGTGAGACGCTTCTTCTTGCATCTCATGGTCAATACGTTCATAAATCTTGTTTAAGCCCCAATCTTCATACATACGAGAATGGATTAAATATTGATCACGGGCAGCCAACTCTCCGCCAATGAGCATATTTAAATAGTCTATGACTTCTGGATTGCCACGCATAATAAATCTCCTATCGTATGAGTCTATTATGGGCAAACTTAAAAATGATTGCAAAACAAAAAATAGTTAAGTTTATGATTTTTATCAAATTAAAATGAGAAACATACGCATTTGCAGTTTAAGTTATTTAAATTTCCTTTGCAAAAAGAAACGCTTGTCCGATTTATAAGCTCAGACAAGCGTTCAAATATAGCAAAAACCATCAATTTATAAATTTGTAACTAAAATCAATGGTTCTTATTTCGCTAACCTTTTAGCTCAAAGTTTGCCCATAGCCTGCCATGAGTGATAAGAAATCTGTTTCATTCATGACGGGAATACCTAACTTCGCAGCTTTTTCTAATTTTGAACCCGCCTTCTCACCAGCAACTACACATTTTGTTTTGCTAGAAACACTCCCACTTACTCGTGCACCTAATGCTTGTAGCATTTGAGTGGCCTGATCACGGGTCATTTGTTCTAATGTACCTGTAAGTACCCAGCTTTCACCATTTAAAGGTTGACGCGTTGGTGCTGTTGGTGCATCCCAATGAATTCCTGCGGCAATTAAACGATCGAGTACTTCAATGTTATGCGGTGCCAAGAAAAAGTCAGCAATCCACTCTGCTGTAATATCCCCTACATCTGGGGTTTTCTTTAAAGCTTCTACATTCGCAGCTTTAAGTGCCTCTAGCGTCTGAAATGTATTTGCTAACATTCTAGCCGTTGTTTCACCTACTCCACGAATACCTAATGCATAAATAAAACGTGCTAGAGTTGTTTTCTTACTTGCTTCAATCGCATCTATTAGGTTCTGTACTGACTTTTCTCCCATTTTTTCGATGCCCAAGAGAGTTTCTCTGTGCTCATGCAAATGGTAAATATCAGCAACATCTTTAAGTAAATCGAGACGTAATAAAGATTCTACCCAACGATCTCCCAAGCCCTCGATATCCATCGCTTTACGCGATACAAAGTGACGAATGGCTTCAATACGCTGTGCGGCACAATATAAACCGCCTGAACAACGTGCGAGAGCCTCACCTTCAGGCATCACTACAGGCGAAGCACATACTGGGCAGGACTCTGGTAAATGAACAACTTCTGCTTCAGCAGGACGGAACTCCGGCCAAACTTTTTCTACTTTAGGAATCACGTCACCCGTACGATATACACTTACCGTATCGCCAATGCGTACATCCAGACGATGAATTTCCCCAATATTATGCAACGTTACGTTAGAAACAGTCACACCACCCACAAAAACAGGGTTTAAGCGTGCTACAGGGGTCAAAGTCCCTGTACGCCCTACTTGCCAGTCAATCTGCTCAACTGTAGTTAATGCAGCTTGTGCCGGGAATTTATAAGCAGTTGCCCAGCGTGGTTCACGACTTAAGAAACCAAGCTGCTGTTGTTGTTTTAGGTCATCAACCTTCACCACCATGCCATCAATTTCAACTTGCAAGTTTGGACGTTCTTGCTGAATTTGCTCATAGCGCTGCTGTACTTCTTGAATTGAATTACACAAGTACTGACGCTCAGCAATTTGGAACCCAAGTTCCGTTAACCATTGCAAGCTATCATGCATGGTTGTTAGGCCATGATTTGGTTCACACTGTGCAATCCCATACGCATAAAATGCCAAAGGTCGAGCAGCAGCAATATTTGGATCAAGTTGTCTTAAACTTCCAGCGGCTGCATTTCGAGGGTTAGCGAAGGTTTTTTCTCCCTTTGCTTCTTGGTCAGCATTGAGTTTTTCAAAACCAGACTTTGGCATCAATACTTCACCACGTACTTCAAGTAGACGAGGTATTTCATATTTTTCTGAATGCAGAACTTTAGGTAAGTTACGAATGGTTTTAACGTTTTGAGTAATGTCTTCCCCCGTTTCGCCATCCCCACGGGTTACACCGCGAACAAGTACACCATTTTCATACCATAGTGAAATCGCAAGGCCGTCGAGTTTTAACTCAACTTCATATTGTACTTTCTGGTTCGGAAGTCGCTCTTCTACACGGCGTGCAAATGCAAATAAGTCTTCTTGGTTAAATACATTACCAAGTGAAAGCATTGGCACCACATGTGTCACACTCTCAAATTTTGAAAGCGCTTGACCACCTACTTTTGTTGTTGGTGAGTCGGCTTGTACAAATTCCGGATATTGTTCTTCTAAAGCTTTTAACTGATGAAATAAATGATCGTATTCACTGTCCGAGATTGTCGGCTGATCCATGACATAGTAGGCATGGTTATGCTTTGCAATCAATTGAATAAGCTGACGCATCTGTTCGATCACGGAAGTTATTGCCATTATTTTCTTCACCATAAAAAAGGGTGGAAATTTCTCCACCCTGAGCTGCGACTAGATATATTACAATTATCGCAACCTATACCAAAAATTTAAACTAGGCTGTTGCCTGTGCTGGACGATAATCAATCACATGATGGCGCCAATGTTCTTTTAACTGTGGCGTAAATTCAAGGTTATTTTCATCATAAACCTTACCATCAATTTCACGAGCAATAAGGCCTGCAATACTGGTCATCATGTCAAAACCGGTAACAGCTTTGCTGTTTGGAAGTGCAAGGAAAAATGCTAAACCTTGAACTTGCTCAGTCGATAAAGTTTCTAAATCGAAACCAGCAGGACCATTATCAGTCATACGCAATACAGAGAACATCAATGCACTCGGCTCATCGGTATTTTCATAGCGGTGGAAACAAGACATTTCACCGTAACGTAGACCATATTTCAAAAGCACTTTCAGTGCTTTATCACCCGATAACGCACGGCGCGGATTTGGATATACATTTAATGCGATAATCTGCTCAGCCATTGCTAACGCACTTTCGTCATCAAAACGCTGCTGCTCATGTAAATGTACATCAAGAATGTTGCTTTCACCTTCAAACTCAGCAATTTCAGCAGTTTCGATATTTGGATTTAAGCTTAATTCCGGCTCAGTTTTCGGTTGCCCTTCTGCAACTTTTGGTTCTGATGAGCTTGTAGCTTCTGGTTCAGCAGAAACGGTGTCAGTTAACTCAACTGAACTATTTTCACTTACAGTTGGGCTAACAGTATTTTCTTCAGCTTTAACTTCTTCTACTTCTACTGGCGTATTTTCAACGGGTACTTGTGTCTGGACTGTTTGAGCTTGTGAAGCCTGTTCTAGTTCTTTTGTTCCCTTTTCTTCTGACTGTGCTGGCTCGCTTAAAGTTGGTTCCACTCGTTCAGCAACGGCTGCTGACGCAACAGTAACTTCTGGCTGTTCAAGTTGATCTCGTACATGACGAGGGATAACCGGTTGATTACTTTCAGGATTAATATGCAAATCACTGTCTAGCGAGGGTTCAGCATGGTTCGGCTTTTTTAAAATCATTCTTAAGCCAATTAGCATGATAATAATGGCAACAACGATGCCAATAATCGTATTGATTTCCATTCTATGACTCCGAAACTAACCCGTATTCTTTTGCCTGTTCTAAATTGACAGTGACTAATTTTGATGTACCCGGTTCAGGCATGGTTACACCCAACAAGTCAGTTGCCATGGTCATCGCCAGCTTATTATGTGTAATGTAAATGAATTGTACATGTTCAGAAAGCTCTTTTACCAAATTACAATATCTCTGTACATTCGCATCGTCGAGTGGAGCATCCACTTCATCGAGTACACAAAACGGTGCCGGGTTTAACCTGAAAATGGCAAATACTAATGCTAACGCCGTTAACGCTTTTTCTCCACCGGAAAGTAATGCTAGAGAACTATTTTTCTTTCCAGGTGGTCTCGCCATGAGCTTAACCCCAGATTGCCAGTCATCTTCCAGACTTAAACTGGCTTCACCACCATTAAAAACCTTTGGAAATAGGTTTTGCAACTCTTGATTGATCTGATCAAAAGTCGTCATAAACAACTTACGAGTTTCTTGGTCAATGCTTTTCATCGCATCTTTTAACTGAGTTACCGTATTTTCCAAGTCTTGAATTTGGTGGCTCAACTCATCAAAACGCTGAGAAACTTCTTCAAACTCTTGTGAGGCTGCCAAGTTAACCGCACCGATTTTTTCAAACTGCTTTTGTACCTTTTCCAGTTTTTGCTGGTGCTCGGTTAAATCTATTTTTAAGCCTGTTTGAAGCTCAGCATTTAGCTCTTTTAGCTGCTCTTGATAGTGCTCGCGGTCTGATTTAGCTGCTTGCCATGCTAAACGTTTGACTTCAAGCTGCTCTCTAAGCTTTTCATCTTGCTGTTGGTACTGATGGCGTTGGTCTGTGAGTGTTTGTTGCTTCTCTTGCACACTATTAAGCTCAAGCTGCCAGTCATTCCACGTCTTTTGCAACTTTTCAGTCTGAGCAAACTGTTGTTGAAATTCTGACTCAAGGTTTGGTAGCTCTAACTGAATAGGGTCAACAAACTTTTTCGCCTGTTCCATTTGAGCTGCAATTTGTTGATATTGACTCTGCAAGAATGAAATATCTTTTTCAAGCAGCTCGATTTGTTGAGTCGTCTGCGTGCTGTTACGACGTAGAATCTCGCGCTCTTGCTGTTGCTGTTGCAAGACCTGTTGCTGTTCCTCAAGCTGCTCTGTTAATTCTTCTACCTGAAATTGCAAAGTTTTATAGTCAGGTAAAATGGTTTCGAGCTTCATTGCCAATGCATGCAAATCAATTTCCAGATCATCTTTTTGCATCGCATCTTCTTCAAGCTGTGTATCTAATTGAGCGAGTTGATCTTTCAATTGCTGTTTTTGCAATAAAAATGCTTGTGCTGCGGTTTGTTGCTTGGCAATTTGTACATCAAGCTGTTGCAAGTCTTTTTGTTTTTGTTTAATGACTTGTTGTTTTTGCTGTAGGTCAACTTGTAACTGTCCTAGCTCATCTTTTTGCTGAACTATAATTTGATCTAATGCTTGTAATTCTGGTTGCTGCTTTTGAAGAACTTGTTCAATTTCGTCTAGACGAATACGATGACTGAGCATACCTTGCGCACTTTGACTTTCGTCATCATACATAAGAGCAATTACCCAATCTTGCCCGACATGATAACCATCTAAAGTCAAAATAGACTGGCCATATTGCAGTTGCTTTTGTTCATTTAAAGCATGAGATAAATCTTGTGCAATCGCTACATTCGAGAATATTGATAGCTGTGGCGATGCAATCCAATCATTCAAGCAAGTCAGGTTCCCCTTAAATTTGCTTGATTGCTCTGAAGGTTTTAACTGGCGAGCAATTCCTTCCTGAAAGGCTTGTTCAGTTTCAACAATATGTGCCTGTAACCATTTTGCTAAAAACTTTTCAATAATTTGTGCGTGTGGTTTGCCCTGCTCTGTTAACTCTAGAGCCTGCATTAAACGTAGCGTATCTTGGTTTTGCTTTGGACTTTGTTTAGCAACAAGCTGGCTTAAGTTTTTCTGCTCTGATAATAAAACCTGTATTTCTGTTTTTAACGTTTGCTGCTGGTTTTTATTTGTCTGATGCGCTTGTTGAGCTTGTTCAATACGCTGCACATACTGCTCAATTTCAGCTTCTAGCGTTGAGATTTCACGACAAAGCTGCTGCTGTAATTGCTCAAGCTCGCCTTGTTCATCTTCGTGTACTTGCGATTGGATCTGGTTTGCTTGATGTTGCAGCGTTTCTTTTTGCTGTTCAATGCGCTGTACATTTTTGCCTAATTGCTCGATTTGGGCAGACATTTGCATTTTTTGCTGCTGTTGTTTTTCAACCTGAGCTTTTACTTGCTCAAATTGTTGCTGCGCTTGCCGTTGCTGTGATTGTAAACCGGCAAAACTTTGCTCTGCTTCAGCTGCTGTATGCTCAATTGCAGTTAAAGCTTCGATTTGCTCTTCTAACTGGCTATTCAGTGTTTCGAGTTGCAATTCAGAAAGCTGTAAACGTTCTTTCGTTTGGGCTTTTTGCTGTTCTAACTGAACGAGAGTTGTACTATTTTGCTGAAATAAACTTTGTTTTTGCTCTAGAGTCATTTTCAGTTCAGACAGTTTCTTTTCAGCTTGTTGCCATTCTTGTTGTAGTGGTGAAGATTGCTGAATAAGTCTCTGAAATAAAGCACTGGTAGATTCTAAATCATGTTCAATGGTACTTAATTCTGAACGAACTAACTTAAATGTTTCCCCCAGTTCGTTCATTTGAACTGTATATTCTTCTTGTAAACGTACACTTTTCTCTGCCTGAAAAGACAAAATTTCAATTTTGAGTGTACGAATCTGGCTTTCTAATGTTTTATATTGAACTGCCGCTTCTGACTGGCGTTTAAGCGTTTTAAGCTGCGATTTTAACTCAAGCGCAATATCTTCCAAGCGTGAAAGGTTTTGCTCCGTATGTTCAAGATGTTGCAAGGTTTCGCGTCGACGCGCTTGATAGCGTGAAACACCTGCCGCCTCTTCAATGAAAATACGCATTTCTTCAGGTTTGGCATCAACCAAGCGGTTGATCATGCCTTGTTCAATGACTGCGTAAGAGCGTGGCCCTAACCCTGTTCCCAAGAAAATGTCAGTAATATCACGGCGGCGACAACGTGTACCATTTAAGAAATACTCAGATTTACCTTCGCGAGTTACCTGACGACGAACTGCGAGCTCATTATAAGCATTATAAGCTCCACCTAATTTGCCATAGGTATTGTCAAAACGCAGTTCTACACTGGCAACACCAACTGGCTTACGCTTGGATGTTCCGGTAAAAATAACATCTTGCATGCTACCACCACGCAGCTGACGAGCGTTTGACTCCCCCATCACCCAGCGGATCGCATCAATAACATTGGATTTGCCACAACCATTTGGACCAACCACTGCTGTGCGGTTCGCCTTAAAATTTAAAGTTGTACTATCTGCAAAAGATTTAAAGCCGGAAAGTTTTAAACTGCTTAAACGCATAATGCCCTAACTAGCGGCGTGAGCGTCTCGCCCAAGCCAATTCAATCTGTTTCATTCGTGTCAGCGATTCCAACACAAGGTTACGTAAGTGTCGACAAAAATCTTCCATAAATAAAGCGGCTTGTTGTGATTTTCGGATTAAAATTGCATCAGTCACGAGTTTAAATAATGCAAACGCTTCTTGTAGTTCCCGTTTAGAGGTATTTAGCGTCAAAAAATAACTACGACGTAATGATGGTAATAATTCTTTATAAAATTTCATTAAATAAGGATTACCGACCATATCTTGTTGTTCAGCAAGATATTGGAAAATAGCATCGTAGAATTTTTCAATATCGCCTGCTTTTACATGCTCAAGAAGCTGTTCTAACAAGAGTTGTAATTGATCAGCTTCATGGGCACGCCATGTTTCGCTTATGCGTTGTACAATATGCCCCAATAACATCATATTTGTATCAAACAACGCTTTGACCTGTTGTGCCGACATTTCCGAAACAATTGCACCACGACGCGGAAAAATTTCAATGAGATGCGTACGCTCGAGTAATAATAGCGCCTCACGAACTGATCCCCTACTTACGTCAAGCTCTTTAGCGATACGAAGCTCTTGTATGCGTTCGCCTTCGACCAATTCACCACTAATAATCTGTTCGCTAATATATTTGACAATTTGCTCAGAAAGACTTTCTGTCTCTTCGAGATTCATAAATCACCCGCTACTTTTTATATGCATTAATCCATGCTTTTCTTTCGCATCCTTGTTTTTAACTGATCCCATCCATTAAAAACTATGTCATTGTCTGACAATTTTATTGCATTTTAAGCCAACCCACCCAAAATCCATACACAAATCGGATGAAAAACTCACCTTTAATCTTTTCAAGTCTTCAAATAAAAAAGCTTAAACCGTGAGAGTCTAAGCTTTCTTTTCTATATATTTTTAATAAAACATTTTTAATTCATAAAACCTTTATAAATAAAATAACTGCCGACCACGACTAACAAGCAAGCAAAGCATTTTTTTAGCATTTGTGGTGACAATGCGTGTGCAACCTTGGCCCCAAGTTTAGCAGTGACAAAACTCATGACACTAATACCAATAAAAGCATAGATATGGATATATCCAATCGTATTAGGTACAGAAATGTGCTCTTTAGCACCAAACCACATAAAACCAATTGCACCTGCAATAGCAATAGGTAAACCACAGGCAGCAGAGGTCGCAACTGCTTTTTGCATGACTACGCCATGACGGTTTAAATATGGAACGGTTAAACTTCCTCCTCCAATTCCAAAAATTGCAGAGGCAATACCAATGCCACCACCTGCCATAAATTGCATAGGGGTTGAAGGAAGCTGACGTGTTGGGTCAACCACAACATGGGCTCCTTTGAACATCCGATAAGCCATCACAACAGCAAAGACACCAATAAGAAGCTGTAAATGCTGTCCAGACAAAAGGTCGGCAATACCTGCACCTAAAAAGGAACCAATCACTAGTCCCGGTGCTAAATTACGGAAAACAGGCCAGAGGACTGCACCTTTTTTATGATGAGCCGAAACTGAACTAAAGGAAGTCACAATAATGGTTGCTAGGGAGGTTCCGACTGCAATATGCATGATTACAGCGGGATCATAGTGCAACTGGGTAAAAACGACATAGAGGATTGGTACAATAATTAGTCCACCACCAACTCCAAACAGTCCGGCAGTAAAACCAGCAATTGCGCCAATGAGTAAATATATGATTAACTCCATAAATGTTTTACCACTCTGCTCATATTCAACATGGATTTAGAGACTCGCCAACTACAACAACTTTTAAGCGCAAAAAACCAGCTTCCAGAAGTGGTTTTATTAAAAGCAACCACAACTTCGACCAATGATGATATTCGTGAAATTGCCCAAAAAGGCATTACAACAGGCTTGGTTTGCAGTGCTCAACAAACTCAAGGGCGAGGTCAACATCAACGGCAATGGATTTCACCTGAAGGAAACATTTATTTAAGCACATTGGTGCAAACTCGAACACCCTTAGATGGTCGCTTAGCACTTGAAGTTGCGTTAAATATTTTGCAAATTCCACAGCTACAACCTTTGAGCCTACAAGTGAAATGGCCAAATGATTTGTATAGTACACAAGGAAAATGGGGCGGAATTTTGGTTGAACCTCTTTCCCAACATCAGGCTATTGTGGGTGTAGGTATTAATTTAAAAACCCCACCAGTCACTGATAGTGATCAACCGATCACGTCTCTAGAAGATTTAGGCCTAGAGCAAATGAGTCGTCTTGAGTTAATTTCAGAGCTTTATGTTGCAATTCAAAATGCAGCCCGCTGGTTTGATCATGGCTGTTATAACCTTGCAGGACGTTTTAACCACCATGCAGCATGGCTTAATCAGTTAGTTCAGTTCGAACATAGTCAAGGACTGGTATATGGCCGTTTCGTTGGAATCTCTAATGAAGGTGCGGTGATTCTTGAAACTCCTGAACCACAGCAGTTTTATCAAGGTCGTCTAAGACCACAAACCACTCAGTAATCAGGTATTTTTCCCATGAAAAGTTTATGGCTTGATATCGGAAACACCCGTTTAAAATACTGGATTACTGAAAATCAGCAAATTATTGAACATGCAGCTGAGTTACATTTACAGTCTCCTGCCGATTTATTACTGGGATTAATCCAACACTTTAAACATCAAGGCTTGCATCGTATTGGGATTTCTTCGGTTCTCGATACCGAAAATAATCAGCGTATTCAGCAAATTCTAAAATGGCTAGAAATTCCTGTTGTTTTTGCCAAAGTGCATGCTGAATATGCAGGTTTACAATGTGGCTATGAAGTTCCAAGTCAGCTCGGGATTGACCGCTGGCTACAGGTACTTGCTGTTGCTGAGGAAAAAGAAAACTATTGCATTATTGGTTGCGGAACTGCGCTGACCATTGATTTAACTAAAGGCAAACAGCATTTAGGCGGTTATA
The DNA here is from genome assembly GCF_002899995.1 of Acinetobacter sp. AKBS16. Taxonomy (NCBI): domain Bacteria; kingdom Pseudomonadati; phylum Pseudomonadota; class Gammaproteobacteria; order Moraxellales; family Moraxellaceae; genus Acinetobacter; species Acinetobacter sp. AKBS16. The sequence goes on from NZ_POYH01000060.1 coordinate 32,831, forward strand.
TTCTGCCAAACCTTTATTTACAGCGTGATGCGCTGATTCAAAATACCAAAGGTATTAAAATTCCCGATTCGGCTTTTGATAATCTAAATCCAGGCAATAACACCGTAGATGCAGTACATCATGGTATTTTACTGGGCCTCATTAGTACGATTGAAAGCATTATGCAACAATCACCTAAAAAGCTACTCCTCACAGGTGGCGATGCTCCTCTTTTTGCAAAATTTCTACAGAAGTACCAACCTACTGTTGAAACAGATCTTTTACTTAAAGGGTTGCAACAATATATTGCATATCATCCTAAAGATTAATAAATACTCTACAAAATAAAAGGCGCTCTGGGCGCCTTTTATTTTATATTTTTATTTCTTTTGGTCATTGTTCCCAAACAGTGGTCCCATACCACCACCACCGCCAAATTGTTTTTGCATATTGCCTAATGAGCGCATCATTTTGCTCATACCAGATGGATTCGCAAACTTCTTCATCATTTTAGCCATTTGTGCTTGTTGCTTAATGAGTTTATTCACTTCAGCTACATCCATACCACACCCAGCTGCAATACGTTTTTTACGGCTTGGGTTCATCAGGTCTGGATTACGGCGTTCCTTGATGGTCATTGACTGGATAATAGCTTCCATTTTCTTGACCTGCTTTTCAGGATTCGCCTGCTCAATTGCTTGCTGAATTCCTGCACTACTCATGCCTGGCAACTTGTCTAAGAAGCCCATCATGCCGCCCATCTTCTTCATTTGCTCAAATTGCATCAGCATATCTTCAAAGTTGAAGCTGCCACCTTTTTGCAATTTTTTCGCCATTTTTTCGGCTTTTTCTTTGTCGATTTTACGTTCCACTTCTTCGACTAAAGAAAGTACGTCACCCATACCTAAAATACGTTGAGCAACACGGTCCGGATGGAATGGCTCTAAGGCATCAAGCTTTTCGCCCATACCCAAAAACTTGATTGGCTTACCGGTAATAGCACGTACAGAAAGTGCCGCACCACCACGCGCATCACCATCAGTTTTAGTAAGAATCACACCTGTAAGCGCTAAAGCATCATTAAAGGCTTTTGCTGTATTTGCAGCATCCTGACCTGTCATGGCATCAACCACAAACAAGGTCTCAGTCGGCTTAACTGCTGCATGTAACTCTTTAATTTCGTCCATCATGTCTTCATCGACATGTAAACGACCCGCTGTATCGACAATCAACACATCAGCAAACTGGATTTTTGCCTGTTCAATTGCACGGTTAACAATATCAATTGGTTTTTCAGAAGGATCTGATGGAATAAAGCCTGCACCAACTTCTGCTGACACAGTTTCTAACTGTTTAATCGCTGCCGGACGATAAACGTCGGCAGAAACGGTCATTACTTTTTTCTTTTGACGTTCTTTTAAGAAACGTGCCAGCTTGGCTGCTGTAGTTGTTTTACCTGCACCTTGTAAACCAGCAAGTAATACCACAACTGGAGGCTTAGCACTTAAATCCAGTGTTTCATTGGCCTCACCCATCATCTTGGTGAGTTCATCATAGACAATTTTTACAAATGCCTGGCCTGGAGATAACTGCGTCATCACTTCTTGGCCCAATGCCTCTTCCTTAACTTTCGCGATAAATTCACGAGTTACAGGTAACGCGACATCGGCTTCAAGAAGAGCCATACGTACTTCACGTAAGGTATCTTTAATATTGTCTTCGGTCAGCTGCCCTGAGCCAGTAACATTTCTTAAACTCTGCGTGAGTCGTTCTGTTAAGGTATCAAACATTGCAAAATCCGCTTAAAATGGCTAGTTGCAAAAAAATCTTTCTCGAAATAGAAAATTTATGCATAGAATGCTATAGGATACTTTAGTTCGCAGCGAATTTATATCTTATCTAGATGAATTAATCCTGAAAAAGGTTTGACATGATTAGCCTCCCCTTGGTTTACACAATTTTGGCACTCATCGCATATACCACTTCTTTCTGGTATCTGTTCATACGTTTAATGTCAAAACGTGAACCAAACCCATGGTTATTTGCTTTTGTTACGACCTTAGCACTGCTGTTACATGGCACAGTTTTATGTCATGCCATGCTGACGCCATCAGGAATTAACTACGATGTTTTTAATCTGGTGTCTTTTACATCAGGACTTATGTTGTTGTTAAGCTTAGTTTTTAGTACTTTCCGTCCGATTGTACCGTTAAACTTGCTCGGCATTCCTGTAGCAGCGATTGGTCTTATTTTAGGTTTTGCATTTAGCCGTCCCGATCAGTTTATTGAACAGCATTCATTAGGTTTAGATACTCATATTATTCTTTCACTTTCTGCTTATGCTGTTTTACTGATGGCAACCATACATGCGATCTTGATATGGTTCCAAAACCGTGAACTCAAAAAGAAACAAAAAAAACGTATTTGGGTCAATTTACTTCCATCCATTCAGGCCATGGAGTCTTTATTATTTGACCTCATCATTACTGGTTTTATTTTATTAACTATTGCTCTCGCGTTTGGTTTCTTAACAGTTGATAGCTTCTTTGCCCAGCATCTCGCTCATAAAACCGTATTTAGTATTATTTCATGGTTTATTTATGGCTCTTTATTGATTGGCCACTATAAACTTGGCTGGCGCGGACAAAAAGCGATTCGTTTTACCTTAATTGGTTTTGCATTATTAGCGATCGGTTTTATTGGCAGTAAATTTGTGCTTGAGATGATATTGGGCCGATAAAACAATTAAAATTTCAGCACTACTAGACAGCGTTATACATATCCCGTATAACGCTGTTTTTGTTTTGCTCAGGTGACTCAGACTGTGAAACTCATACTCGCTCCAATGGAAGGTTTAACTGACCCGATCATGCGGGATACACTCACATCTGTTGGTCACTTCGACTGGTGTGTAACCGAGTTTATTCGCGTTACAGACAGTATTTTGCCAGACCATATTTACTATAGTTTTTGTCCTGAACTTAAAAACGATGGTAAAACAGCTGCGGGAACACCCGTGCATGTTCAGTTCTTAGGCAATAATCCAGAGATGCTTGCAGCAAATGCGGCAAAAGTCGTTGAACTGGGTGCTCCTGCAATCGACCTTAATTTTGGTTGTCCTGCAAAAACCGTCAATCGACATCGAGGTGGTTCGGTACTTCTTGATGAACCAGACGTAGTACATATGCTGATTAAGGCAGTCCGTGATGCAGTACCTGCGCACATCCCTGTTTCAGCAAAAATGCGTTTAGGTTATCTAGATGAAAACCACACCATGGAAAATGCCCATGCAGTTGAAGATGCGGGTGCAAGCTGGTTAACAGTACATGCTCGAACTAAAGCAGATGGTTATACGCCACCAGCTTATTGGGAAAAAATTCTACCGATTAAAGAAGCTTTAAAAATTAATGTGATTGCTAACGGCGAAATCTGGACCAATGCTGATGCTAGAGCTTGCCAGCAACAATCTGGCTGTGAAGATTTAATGATTGGCCGTGGTGCAGTGACTACTCCAGATTTAACACAATGTATTCGCCAAAATATGGATGAAGCACTGTTTACTTGGGAACAACTGGTTGACTTACAAATACGTTTTTTAAATGGTCAAGCAAAAACAGAAATTGGGATGGTTGGCCGTTATAAGCAGTGGTTAGGTATGATGACAAAAGCCTATCCTCAAGCGAAAGAATTATGGGACCAAGTGAAACGCATTAAAGCTTTAGATGAAATTGTTCAGCAGCTAGAGCAAACCAGTTCTTCTCGTATTTAATCACTCAAACAAAAGAGAGCGATTGTTTAGACAACCGCCCTCTTTTGGTATTTCAGGTTAAGTAATTATTAATTATTTTTTTAAAAGCCACTTACTTTCATTTTAAAGTCGGTCACCGAAGCACCCGTAACTCCAAAACTCCCCATAGACCCATTGGGCAAATTATTAAATGTTGTTGTACTTTGTGTACCTAAATTTCCTAAAGTCACATTGTTAAGTGATGCATCAAATTTACTAGATACACCTATATTTCCAAAGGTAAGTCCTGTCGGGTCAACCCCAGCATAAAATCCATCAAGAACAAAACCCGTTGACGCATTCGTACCTGCAAATTTAAACCCAAATGTAGCACCCGTGTTATCTGAAACTAAAGTAATCGGGCAACCAGATGCGGCAGAACAAATCGATTGAATAGCTCCTCCGAATTTAACCATAACCGACTGAGCAGCATGTCCCAGTTGAATATTTAAACGGGGCTTATTGGTTTGTACAAAGTTAATATCAAGATTACCAGTAGAACGAATCAGCTCTTTTACCCCGGTATTCACCGTTGTGCCCGAACTAAAAATTGATTTTGGTGCATAACTTGTTAATGCATAATCGGATGGGCTAGATAAAGATGTACTTGGTGCTAAATAAACTGAAAATGGTAAAAGCCGAATACCATTTACGTCACTCCCCATCGTGACAGCTAAATTTAAAAAAGGATTTCCACCACCAGCATCGGTATCGATTGCAATATTAAAAGAAGGATTTGTAGATACAGCAGCTTTAATAAACTCTATGCCAGGAACCGGATTAGTAGAGTTTCCTGCAATGACAAGACCTGCTTTACTGTTGTAAGACGTAGATGCAATACCGTTCGTATCAATCAAGGCGACTTGATTAAATTTAACTTGATCGGCCTGAATACCTAGGGTTAAACCATTTTGACCCGTCGCAGCTGCGAGACTTTGATCATCCAAAGGTTGCATCGCGCAAACACTTGAACTACCGGCAAGTAACAGCCAGCACCCTATATTTTTATTTTTCATGTCGCTCTAATCCTTAAGAGACAAACGTTTATTATTTGTTCAGACTATCAGAATAATATTTAAGTACAAAGCAATTATCTCTATAACCCGACGAATGCAAATCCAATCACACTAAACTAAAATTTATATAAAAAAGTGACGTTAAACGTCACTTTTATTGATTAGTTAAAGGCGCCATTTCTAGGCACAATGCTAAAGCTACTATTTAGACGTCCACCCGTAATTGCAAGCTCACCTAAACGTGCTCCTGCACCTGTTGAAGGTGGATAGAAATTAATATCTTTCACACGTAATGCGCCGTCAATACTCTTATCAGGGTTAAAATAAACCGCGGTATTTACGCCAACTTTACCTAAACCACTTGCGGTATCTTTGCCCACAACTAAAGCGGTATTAAACGCTAGCTTTCCAGTAATATTGTCAAAACCAATTGCAGAACCATCAATCGGGTCACTAATTTGTACAGTATTTCCAGTTGCTGTCGCAGGCATTGTAAAATCGCCGAGTACAGTTAAAGCACTACCATCTGCAATTGAACTATTCGGCACTATCGATAAATTAAGATCGCCGCCTAAACGTAGTTTTAAACCAAATAAGACATCATTATTTTTGGCAAAGTTATCGATTGGCGAAGTACAAGATCCTGCTGCCGGACAAGTTTTATATTTAGCTCCTGGTAAATAACCTGCTGCAATTTCGGTTGATAAAGCAAGTAACATATCTTTTAAACCGATATTTAAACTGCCATTTTCTAAACCAATAGTGCCATTGCCTTTGAGGAACATATCAATATTACGTAACCCCATATAATAATCGGTAGGGTTGCCCGCATTATTAGCATTTGGAGAACCATCAATTAATAAAATTGAAGTTGTTTTAGTACCGCCTGCATCTCGACCTGTCGTTCCGACAGCTATACCAAAACCTAAGCGTGAAGTTGTACCAGATGTTGCAACTAAATTTTGAATCGGTTTACCGTTGGCATCTTTTGTATAGTAATAAGCACCATTTGCAGGCGCATCTACACCATAGACAGCGGCATTCGCATTTAAATTATAAAAAGGTAATGCCAAACCCCACTGGTTATTTAAACCATTATCTGCAAATTGATTAGCAGCAGCGACATTTGCACTGGTGGTAAAACGACCTCGTCTTGAAAATGCCTGAAACTCTGCTCCACGCATGGCAAGAATTAAGCTAAATGGATTAGTCACCGTATCACGATGAATATTATGTTGATAATCGGCAGCAGTGGTTAAAGTGCCTGATCCTAAACGAATTGCATTTAGTGTTGCGTTATTTGGCATTAATAAGGTTTTTGTATCAGCAAGATTTAGATAAATATTTCCGCTGTCAAAATAACCGCGTGTAGCCGAGTTCAGCCCCGTTAAATTACCGAATTCAAAACCATAAGCATTCAGACCTGCACCACCAATTTCCAAGGTAGTTGCTTTACCATCTGAACCTAACATCGAATCATTATCTTTAGTGAACTCCCCTTTCATACGAAAGGCAATTCCAGAGTTACCTAAAATACTATTACTTGATCCCGTACCTGAAGCTGTATTAGCAGTACCTAATGTTGTTTTATCTGAAGAGCCATCCATACCACGGACTTGTAAGTAACTATTGACCATACGGCCGCTAGCACCTAAACGAATCAAGCCTTTAGAATTCTGTGGGCTATTTGTCGTGTCTAGGGCATAAGGACTTGACTTATCAACATTTGAGCTAAGCATTACCTCAATATTTAGACCTGAATTGGTTACTTTCCCACTACTGTCTACATATGTACCAGCAGTTAAACCAGAAGCAGAATCGGCGACACGATTAAAATCGACATAGCCATAGGTACTATTTGGAGTTTGCCCAACCGCAGCAGTATTATTCCCTGTATTAGTTTGTAAGACTATGCCACGGGTAGGATCAATAAACATGACGCCTTTACCAACAAAATTAAAGTTAAAATTCTTTAATATCAATTGATTTAGCTGACTACGCGCGTCTAATTGCCCTAAATAAATATTTGCATTATTTAGACCAAGCGTCATGCTTGACTGACTATTCGGGCTAAATAAACCATCTTGAGTAGTAAGAGCCAAGTTTAAAGGCGAAGTTGTTTGTATAGCCAACTGTCCTAAAGTAGGTGAACAAGCAGCCGAACTATTACAGACTTTGACGCTATTTACAGTAATAAGCGAGGGACTACTTTGCATAGAAAAATCGACCCCTGCTTTACCTGTAGTCGCATTACTTCCTACGTCTAAACGGTAGTTTGTACCTAAAGCTTGTGTAGAGGCATTACTTTTTTGTATTTTTACACCACTCGCTTGAGCTCTTAAAATTTGATCAGCACTTGTTGGTGTGCCTGCATGGTCGTCCCAATAAGCATTATCAATATTGATTTCGTTGAAAGTCGTTTGTATCGAGATTCCATCTTGACCATTGACCGCACTCAAATCGGCATCTGTTAACGCTTCTAAAGCAAAAACCTGTCCGCTCACTAACAACATACTGGCTGTTAATGTATTTAAAATAAACTTTGAGCCGTGACTTTCTTTATTTTTGTTCATCACTTCAGTTCCTTTGAAATCTACATTAACCTTTAACAACGTGGATGGCTACCATCACAGCTAAAGACCATGACTTTTCCTTGAATTGCTAAGTTGCCATTCATCATTAAGCCCATAAAACCTGTTTCACGACCGTAGTCATACGCCGATGGGGTCGCAGTAGCCACTTGCTGGTTCGCACTATTAGCAGTCGCTGCATAAGTTGTTTTTTTGAAATATGCATAATCATACATATTTGCACTCGAGCCTTGCGTTGTTGTTGAGCTCGTAAAGTTATCTTGCTCAATTGACAGGGCATTAAAGCCAAAGTTACGAATTAAAATTGGCTGTGCTGCACTAAAACTAAGTTGAATAGCCGGTTTTATAATTTCAGTATTACTTTTATCAAGATACTTTAAATCAGCGCCATCTAAACCCATTTTTTGAATATTTAAAGTGCCTTGTACACCTTTAAATACTAACCAAAGTTTATTACCGCTATCACTATTTTCAGCCCAACCACTTGGCTTAGTCGTGTCTGCTTGCACAAAACGTTTGTTAATTGCTAAACCAATATGACAGAACTCTACCTTTTCACAAACGCCACCACTGCCATTATCAAATATACCGTTACTGGTCTGGTTTAAATTAAGCATGAGTGATAAATCAGCACCAGCTTGGCCATTAATTGCCTGTAATGCATCATTATCCAAGGTTTGTAACTCTGCATGAGTCACAGTTGCACAAAGAGCAAAGAGCAAAGCAGTTATTTTTTTCATCGCGTTACTCTCCTCTTATAAACCTTTTGTGGTGAGCTTTAAATGTTGAATTAAAACACCATCAATAACAGCTGAACCTAAATTGTTTAGAGGACTAATATTGGATAATGCAGGTGCCTGATTGGCAGTTGGAATCACATAGCCTGTGGTGCCATTCCTACTTCCAATTAAATCATTGACAACAGCATTTCTTGATGTGAGCCATGGAATAGCAGAATTATTCCAATCTCGGTTTAAAACAGTTCCATACATTGGGGTTGAACCTGATTTGTTGGTGCATCCTAATAGACTAGAACACTGTGGTGCATCTGCTGGTTTAGCTGTTGGATCCGTAATTACCCAAGTGCCTGTTCCTTTGTTATATTCCCACTGATATAAATAACCAGCAGTTTTATAACCACAGTCTGAATTAAATAAACCACAACTATATTCCTGATTCCATGTTTGAGTATTCTGTTGTCTTTGCTTAAAACGAACTTCTGTCATAGTTGCCGAGGTAGTTCCAGACACAGAATTGTTCAATGACACTAGACTACCAGCGGAGGTTCCAGAAACTTGCGTACCTGTTGAAATTAAGCGCCCAAATGAAACCCCAATAGCTCCTTCACTTGTATCTGCTAGCAAGGTTTTTCCATTATCAGGACTATAGACCGTACCAATTGCGATACTACTATGCGTTGGGTTAGCACAAGAGTAAACATTACAAGTAGAACCTTTATAAGTCGTATCAGCACCAGTATAGTCAGTATAGACCTGTTTATATATTTCTGGCTTATTGGCAATTCTCGCAATTTCTATACTAAAGTTTTTACCATCAGTCCCTAAAATAACGGGTTGATATAAATTACCTAATACTAAATTAATATTTGGATTGTATAAATATAAACCCTCACTATCAGCAAATTTCGGTGCTATAGCACCAGTAGAATCCAATGCTGGTGTATATAACTTGTTTGATGTATTTGGTGAATCTGAAGTTTCACGGGTACTAAATCGTAAGACTTTACTCGTATCGTTAAAGGAATTACGCGTCTTACTTGATGTTCTTGTATCTGTTCTTGTGCGATTTTCTACGTAATAACGACATCCACGTAATGTGCTAAAGCTTCCCGTTCCACTATTACCACAATCTCCAGTGCTACTCGTGCTTAATGTAGAATTTGCGCCTGCATGTACCGTTTGCCAACCATTATTGGTACTCGATGCATATGTCTGGGTTTGACTCGTAACGTTTTCAGTCACTATACTGGTATTTTTACTATCACCTGTATTTAAGCGGACTAGGCCAGACATACCTAAAGTATTATTGTAAAAGGGGCTCATTCCACCTGTAGTAGTTGCTCCACCTAAAGTTTGAAACATACTAATCTGGCTGCCATTCAGACTAAAGCCATTTAAAACACCTTGTAAGCGCAATCGGTTAGCCCGATTTGTATCAATACTGGTACCAATTAATCCATTACTATCGCCATACTGGAACTGTGCTAAAGAGCCATCTGTAGTCGCTACAATATTAGGATTCCGTACAAAGGCATCAGCCCATAATCCTAATTTTAAATTATATGCATCAGCTCCTTCTGCACCATCAATTGTTGGTTGATATAAAGGAGCCTCTAAAGATAAATATGTTACAGGGTAAAGAGAACTATCCGTTGTACTAAAATTAGGAACATTCGTAGCAGTTTTTACCTTAAATATCCAAGGATTGGCTGCTGTGCCCCAACTCGAAATCGCTGCTGCTGTTGCAGTATTGGCAATACGTGAGTTTGCATCACCGTCCGATTTGGAAAGTGCTAAACCATAAAGAAAGATATCAGCTTTACCTACTGCGCGGTCTTCTGGCCCCACAGTGCCATTACCACTAGTATCGGCAGCAGCCACACTCAAGGGTCCTACAGGCACATAGTTAATAGAGCCTATATCTTTACTACGATCAGTAATAATTTGACTTACAGATTCATTTGGACCAGCACCACGAAATACCATAAATGCATTTTGAGGTAATATTGCAATACCTTCGCCTGTAGTTTCACTTAAACCGGCATCAGAAAGTTCTTCAAGAGCAAAGCTAGATTGACTTAAACAGAGTCCAATTAAGCTTGCTAAAACGGTTTTTTGAAAACCGACCGTATAATTAAGTGTAGTCATCATGACCTTCCTGTTTTATACGATGCCGCGCACCATATTTCTTTTTCTTGAACAGTCCTTGAGGCAAGATGAAATTATTTCCTTTTTCATCTCACTAGGGGCAAACTCTAAAAATTGCCAATCTTTCCACATTTCCATTATGCTGAATATTTACTCAAATGCAAAATTAAATCAGCAAAAACGCTTTTTTCCGATGAATGAAAATATTGATTTTTAGCTCAACTAACAGAATTTCAAAGAGCCATAACAGTTAGCTGAGAAATTTTGTTTTTGTAAGACAACATTAGTTAAGGTCATAGAGGCTGGCGTTTTTCCTGTTAAATCAACTGTCCCTACAGGAAGATTCCCTACTATTAAACAGTTAGCTGCTAAAATTCCACATTCTACTGCGTGACCTGGACTATTTAAGTAAGCACTTACTTGCCCTAATGCATCAACAATTGTAGAAAGTGCAATATCAACGCTACCTGTAGGAGTAATTTGGCCGATATCAATTGGATTTGTGAGTTCTAGCCACCACCCAGTCTGTGCAGTAGAAGCAGCTTCAGGCCATAGAATATTTACCCCCTGTACGGAAAGATACCCTGCGGATCCATTTAATTGTGCAGCATGGAAATAACCCAGACTTTGTTTAATTGCTACATTAACATCTAGATTATCTACAGAACCTGTTACATTACCAGAAATAGGAATAGGAATTCCAAGTACTGAAGCTGTAGCATTTAGGGTCCCACTAATAGCCAGACCGCCGACTGTAGCTGTCGCTTTTAAATTAGCCGTATTTATACGTTTACCCGTAATAATCTGTTCCCCCATCGACAATGTACCCGTACCTACACCTAAATTTAAGTTATATGCAGTGGATGTAAAAGGAACCGTGACACCCTGTCCTAGAACAGTTGCTCGACCAGTAATTGCTGTGTTTGTTTCATCTTGAGTAATACCATAGTAAGGATTCGTTGTCACAGTCCCGCCTGTTGGTTTAGTAATTAAGTAACCACTCAAAGAATTAATACCACTCGCAGCATCGCCATTTTGCAAACCAAAGGTAAGTAAACCCGAAAGCGATTTAGCACTTAATCGGAAACCTTGTATTTCACGTGTAGACGCTGAATTCGGGTTCTTAACAGCGAACTCTAAAAATGGATTAGTAATAACTGCTGAAGAGGCAGCACGTTCAGCACTGGTACTATCTACAGTACCACCACTTAAGCTTAAATAATCGATATCAATATCACAGGCCCCTGCTCCATTGACACCACCACAACCTAACTGTAATTTTTTAATATTGGCATTCAGTTCTAATTGGGCATCTAGAGCAAGTCGATAGAAGCCCATGTTTCCGTTAGTATTAGAATTACTTGCAGCATCGGTAGGCGCAATATAGGACATACTCATCAAGGCTTGACCACGAGTAGCTGACAACTCAGCATCAGACATTGGAACTAAGGTAGAACCAGCATAAGCTGAAGAAAAGCATAAACTTCCGAGTGCTAATATCGCAACCTGAAGAGACGTAAACTGTCGCATGACCGACCTCCGTATCCTTGGGGGCATAATCTAATTTCTTTTTATTTGGCTTCTTTTTCTTTAATGTACTCTTAAACTAAATACATAAGAAAAATACCGATATTTACGATTTCGCTTCTTTTTAATTTGTGTGATCCACATCAAAGAAAAAAATCAATTCTTGATCATTTTATATCATTTTTTACAAAAGAAAACGTACCTTATTAATATTCCGATAAACGTCACTTTTTAAGGTATATATAAAAAATAGGCCACTTAAAGTGACCCATTTTTAAAGCTCATCTATTTTTAACAATTTATGTCTTAGGAAGTGTAACCCCAGTTTGGCCTTGGTATTTACCACCACGATCTTTATAAGAGGTCTCGCATACTTCATCACTTTCGAAAAATAGCATTTGTGCTACACCTTCACCCGCATAAATACGCGCAGGTAAGTTCGTGGTATTTGAAAATTCTAAAGTAACGTGCCCTTCCCATTCTGGTTCTAAAGGAGTGACATTTACAATAATACCGCAACGTGCATAAGTTGATTTACCAAGGCATACAGTCAAAACATTACGTGGAATACGGAAATATTCAATTGTACGCGCTAGAGCAAATGAATTAGGCGGAATAATACAAACGTCAGACTCAATATCGATAAAACTTTTTTCATCGAAATTTTTTGGATCAACAATTGCAGAATGTACGTTAGTGAAAACTTTAAATTCGCGGGCACAGCGTACGTCATAACCATAGCTAGAGACCCCGTAGGAAATCAATTTTTCGCCATTCTTATCAAAACGGACTTGATTCTCTGCATAAGGTTCAATCATGCCGTGTTTTTCGCTCATCTCGCGAATCCAACGATCAGACTTAATAGCCATGTATTTTCTATCCAAAAGGTAATTTCATTGATTGCGACGTACTTTAACGTAAAAAAGCAATTATGAAAACAATGGCGGCTACTCTTATCGCTAAGAATAGCCCGGAATAAATTTTTAAAGATTTAATAAAGCAGAATAGCTAATTGGAATTGAGAAACTAACTAAAACCAACGAAGCTGTTCTTTGTAAATTTGATTGATTTAACCAACGTACTTTATTTGCAGCCAAGACTGACCCTAAAAAAATCCAGAATAAGGCAATCGGGGTAATTAAAGCTAAATAAGCCAGCATATGAATGAGATAAATATGAAAATTAGTCCACGCTGCAACAGGGAAAATCGCTGAAGCAAAAAGTAATGCTTTAGGATTTAGTAAAGTTGCACAAAATAATTCACGTGGGCGAATAGTTGGCTGATCTAGTTCAAGCTGTTGATTTGCCGTGTGCCATAATTTAATTGCTAAAAAAATAATATAACAAGCACTGAGCAATTTAAGTATAGGAGGTAATAAAGGAAGCGTTGCAGAAACTTTCCCGATTAACATTCCCCAAGCTGAAATCGAAATCACATACCCTAGAACTTCTGCCGGAATTAATTTAGCAGATTTTTTAAGACCTACTTGTACTCCTGATGATGCAAGTAAAGTATTTGTTGGGCCAGGGGTAAGTAAAATAGTGGCAACCAAGCCAATAAAAAGCCATGAAATCATTGAATGACCTCACAATGTAGTCATCTCAGATTAATAGATATTATTCTAGAAGGCAAAATCTAATTGTAAGACAATTTTTTAACATCTTAAGAAATAAAATTTAAAAATTATTTATAAACAATAATTTATTAAAATTTTATTAATTCTAAGCTAAAAAACTATAGAGTCAGTTACAGCGTTTTACGTACCAAATTGTATTTAAGTAATATAAGTATTTTTATTTTAAATCTATTTTTACATTAAAAAGGCCTATAATAAATTATTACCGCAGTAAGTTTAATTTTTAAGCTTTTAATAAGTTTCAATTAATATATTGTTTCTTTGTGTTTATATGAGCCCATACGCTCTACTATCCTATGATTATGGCAAAGCAATTTTTTCAATCTTGGCTTCCTTCTCCAGAGAAAGTTTCAAATATGAAATTTTTAAGGATTTTCGGGCAAAAAACCCTTAATCCTGTGCTTTGGTATGTCAACCGTAAATCTATTACTCGCGCCGTTTTTGTAGGGACTTTTTTCGGTTTACTGCCTATACCCTTTCATAGTGTATTTATTGTTATGGCAGTTTTACTGTTTGAAGTTAATTTACCTATTAGCTTAATGCTTGCTTGGCTCAGCAATCCTCTTACATTAGCACCTATTTTATATATTGGTTTCTGGTTTGGTGCCCATATTTATCATGTACATATGATAAATAAGAAAATGCTTTTAGGGGTGCTTCACCAGATTTCACGTTGGATTACGCATTTTGGTCATGGTCATATCGATTTGAGCCTCGCTAAAATTTTAATATCAGGTCTCATTGTCGAAGCGTTTGTATTTGCAACCATACTATATATAGTGACTGAGGTTTTTTGGCGTTGGATGGTCATTCGAAACTGGAAAAATAGAACAAGTCATAAAAAACAAGAAGACGCTCTATAAGAATTCATCTTCTTGCCTAAAATTATATTGTTATTTTGGTAGTTTAGATTTCATATATTCTTCCGCTACGTTAAGCACGTAGTCTTGGCAAGCTTCTCCTGTACCAGGGTCATAAGCCCCGTTATTTGTAATATTATTAGATAAAATTCGAATTCCTAAAAACGGAACATTAAACTGGCTTGCGATTTGCGCAACAGAAGCCGCTTCCATTTCTTCAACTGAGGTACCATAACGCTCATGGAAAAATTGAATTCGGTCAAGTTCATTATTCCACACATCTGCCGAGCCAATTGTTCCTTCAACCACCTCACCTTTGTCATAACGTACTTTATGTGCCGCCATTAATAGCTCTTGGTCACCTTCAAATTTGCGAATTGCAATAGGCTCAGGCTCAGATTCTTCTGTCGGTAAAACATCAAAAGCTTCAACCCATGTAAGTGAGTTTGAACCACCACCTAATGGCTGTTTAGGCGTTCTAAACGCCCCAATATTGGTTGCATATTTTCCTAAAACAATATCGTAAACATGAAGATCAGGATCGTGCCCCCCTGCTGTTCCCTGGTTAATAATGGCAATCGGTTTATAACGTTCAATTGCCAAAGCAGTTGCGGCAGCAGAGTTACTCATTCCCATACGTGTTTTAGAAATAATCATTGGATAACCATTGTAGGTTCCTTTCCAAAAGGTCCAGCCACCTATTTTTTCAACAGTTTTATTTTCTAACTTTGAAGCCATTCTTTCCGACTCTACGGGTAAAGCACCCTGAATAATAATCGGCTGTAACTTCTGTTTTTGCTCCTGAACGGTTGGTGTTTGTGAAACTGATGAGTTGTCATCATTACATCCAACTAAAAATAAAGCGCTACATAAACTGATTACGCCCAAACTATACTTAAATTGCATTTTCCACCTGTTTCTTTGAAAAAGAAGCGTAAAGTAGCAATCTGCATGCCAATTTCAAGTTTAGCTTTGTTATTTAGATTCAGTTATTTAAATTTTTCTTTTAACTAGCCAATAAAAAACCCGACTTAAAGTCGGGTCAGATGAATCAAAAAATTCGTTTGTCATCTCGTGCACGCTGAGGGATTTTCTCAATCTGTTGCCACACTGCTTTCGCAATATCGATATAACTATCAGCTGCATCATCCATTGCAATCACACTCGGTTTACCTTGATCAGCATGCTCACGTATTTGAGCATTTAAAGGCAAACGACCTAGCAATGGAATATGGTATTGCTCGGAAAGCTTATCACCACCACCGATACCAAAAATTTGCTCTTCATGCCCACAGTTTGAACAAATGTGAGTCGACATGTTCTCAACGACACCTAATACAGGAATACCAACTTTATTAAACAACTCGATTCCTTTAGTCGCATCAAGCAAAGCAACATTTTGTGGGGTCGTCACAATGACTGAGCCGGTCACTGGAATACGCTGTGCAAGTGTCAGCTGAATATCGCCTGTACCCGGTGGCATATCAATCATGAGTACATCTAAATCTGGCCAAAGCGTTTGATTAAATAATTGCATTAGAGCACCTGTAGCCTTCGGTCCACGCCATGCAACAGGTGTATTATTGTCCCCAGTTAGATGTCCAATAGAAAGTACTGCCATACCGTAAGCATCTAAAGGCACAAAATTTTCACTTTCAATCAGAGGAGTTTTACCAGCATTACCTAGCATGGTCGGGATACTTGGCCCATAGATATCAGCATCTAATACTCCAACCTTAAGTCCCATTTTTTGTAAGGCAAGCGCTAAATTGACCGTAGTTGTCGATTTACCAACACCACCTTTACCTGATGAAACTAAAATAACATTCTTGATTCGAGGATGAAGTGGCACATCTCTTTGTTGCGGCGCTGCTTTCTGAATTGGTGGGTTATTTGGATCCGGTTCAGACTTAGGTGAAGCATCAAGCACAGGAGGTAAATTCGAATTCTCTTTCGGTGCTTTAGATGAACAACCTTGACCCGAACTCTCTTGTGTAGGGCGCTTTTGTTGAACTACATGTAAATTAAGTTCTTCAATACCGCACTTTTGCAAAGCGCCAGCTAAATCATCATGAATTTGCTGCAAGTATTCTTTTTCGTCTGGGAAAGTATTAATGGTGAGTTGTAAAACATGACCTTGCACTTGAAGCTGACTAATGCGCTCTTTTAAAGCATCTTTTGAATGTGGCAATAAATAATTTTGGAGTACGGTTTGGATTTCCTCTTCTTTCACTTCTTGTGCGGGTGAAAAAACGGATTTTAATGAAGAAAGCCAAGACATATTGTTTACTCCAAAAACAGATCATTACAGCTTAATGGAGATAGTGTAACAGTATTGCTCCGCACTCGCTCACCTTGGGATGAATAATTACTAACTTCAGATCTCATCTTTTAGGTAAGGAGTACGGATTTTAGTTTAAATCAGCTTATTCAGCAGAATCATGATTTTTCAATTTATTGAGTTTTTCGGTAGCAGTTTTCTTCAACTCATCAAATTTCGCAGTTGCTTGAGTTTTTAACTCATCAAATTTTGTAGCCGCCTCTTCCTTTAATTCTGCAGCTTTGGCTTTAGCATCATCAAGTTTATGCGCTGCTTCAGTACGTAAATGATCAAACTTGTCTTGCAGGCTATGCTGAGCATCATCAAGTTTGCCTTTCAAATCACTAGCTTTATCTTCAACTGCCTCTTTTGCAGCAGCTTGTTTTTCTTTTACATTTTCCTTTAAATCTTCCAAGGCTTTTTCACCTTGTACTTTTGCATCGGCCGCTTTGGTCTTTAGCTCATCTACTTTATCTGCAACTGCTTCTTTACCCGCAGTTTGTTTCTCTTTTACATTTTCTTTTAAATCGTTTAATTCATCTAATTTATTTTCAGTAGTCATCGTTGTTATCCTCATCGTTAATTAATAAAATTACCTGAATAAGTTATTAGTTATACATCGTTATGGCTTATTTTCTGACCGTAACTGCAATTTGAAACAAAGACAATACAGGAAGATTCAAATATTTTTTGATTTGTTTATCTGTTCTAAAGAGAAATAACTTCTGGCTTTAAGTCCATTTTTGTAGATACCTCTTATATTTAGTCAAAGATTATTAATCTTTGCTTATCTTCCTGCATCAGTTAAAATCTTCCACCTTATAAATACGAATGAGAGAATGAGATCCGTGCGTAAAATTTTAGTCACCAATGCCCTCCCTTATGCCAATGGTCCAATTCATATGGGTCATTTACTCGGTTATATCCAGGCAGACATCTGGGTTCGTGCCATGCGGGCAATGGGTCATGACGTGACTTATGTATGTGCGGATGATGCTCACGGTACAGCAATTATGCTACGTGCCGAAGCAAATGGTATTAGCCCAGAAGAGCAAATCGCGAATGTTCAAAAAGAACACATCCGTGATTTTGATGGTTTTGGCGTACATTTCGATCATTATGATTCAACTCATAGTGATGCAAACAAAGCTCGTTCAACAGATATCTATATTAAAAACCGTGAAGCCGGAAATATTGCAGTTCGACCTGTAACTCAATTATTTGATCCGGAAAAAGGTATGTTCTTGTCTGACCGTTTCATTAAGGGTACCTGTCCAAAATGTAAGTCAGAAGATCAATACGGCGACTCATGTGAAGTGTGTGGTACAACTTATAATGCGACTGAGTTACTCAACCCGCGTTCGACTTTAAGTGGTGCAACACCAGTTGAAAAATCATCAGATCACTATTTCTTCAAGCTTCCAAACTTTGCTGAATATTTGCAAAAATGGACCCGCGATGAAGGTCGCTTACCTCTTTCAATTGCTAACAAATTGGATGAATGGTTTGAAGCAGGTTTAGCAGACTGGGATATTTCTCGTGATGCTCCTTATTTTGGTTTTGAAATTCCGGATGCACCGAATAAATATTTCTATGTGTGGGTAGATGCCCCAATCGGTTATATGTCTAGTTTTGAAAACTACATCAAAACTAAGCGCCCAGACTTAAACTTTGATGATTTCTGGAAGAAAGATAGTCAAAATGAGGTTTACCACTTTATTGGTAAAGACATTGTTTACTTCCATGCTTTATTCTGGCCTGCGATGCTTGAAGGCGCGAATTATCGCACCCCAACGGGCTTATTCGTAAATGGTTTCTTGACTGTAAATGGACAAAAAATGTCTAAGTCTCGCGGTACTTTCATTAAAGCCGAGACGTACTTACAACATCTAAACCCAGAGTATTTACGCTATTACTTTGCTTCTAAACTTTCAGATAAAGTTGAAGACTCCGACTTGAACCTTGATGACTTTGTTCAGAAAGTAAATTCAGATTTAGTCGGTAAAGTAGTTAATATTGCTAGTCGCTGTGCTAAGTTCATTAACAGCAGCTTTAACAATACGCTATCAAGTACATGTGCTGAATCTGATTTAGTACAAAGCTTTATTGATGCTGGTGATTCAATTGCTGCTGCATATGAAGCGCGTGAATTCTCTACGGCGATCCGTGAAATTATGGCGCTTGCTGACCGCGCAAACCAATATATTGATGAGAAAAAACCTTGGGCTCTTGCTAAACAAGAAGGTCAAGAACAACAAGTTCTTGATGTATGCTCTATCGGTATCAACTTATTCCGTCAATTAGCAGTGTACTTAGCTCCAGTACTGCCAACTTTAGCTCAGCAAGTTCAAAATTTCTTAAAACTTGAAAGCTTCGATTTCGAGTCACGTAAACAAATTCTTGTAAGCCATGAGATTGCACAGTTCCAACCTCTTATGCAGCGTGTTGATCCAAAAGCTGTTGCAGCCATGGTTGATGCTTCTAAAGAGTCTTTAGGTGCTCCTGCTCCACAAGCGACTAAAGCAGCGAAAAAAGAGAAATCTGCCGAGAAAAAAGCAGCCCCTACTCCAGCAGTTGGTGAAGCTGAAATTATCGGTATTGAAGATTTCTTAAAAGTTGACTTACGTGTTGCTCAGGTCGTTGAGGCAGGTACAGTTGAGGGTTCAGATAAATTACTTCAACTTACTTTAGACGTAGGTGAAGCTGAACCACGTAATGTATTTAGTGGTATTCGTAGTCAATATGCGCCAGAAGACCTAAAAGGAAAATTGGTCGTGATGGTGGCTAACCTTGCACCACGTAAAATGCGTTTTGGTATTTCAAACGGTATGGTACTTGCTGCCGGAAATGGTGAAGGTATTTTCATTATTTCACCAGATAGCGGTGCAAAACCTGGCGATAAAGTTTCTTAATCCGCCTACATATAAAAAAAGCTCCCTACATTGGGAGCTTTTTTATTTCTAACCTACTTTTTAAATAAGCAGGCTTATCTACACTGAGTACATTTAAAGTGCTATATGTGAGACATTCTATCCATCAATTAATAATTAGATTGCTCATGATTACTGGCTTGTAAATCGGGAATTTTGTAGTCTTTTTCATAAACCGGAGAACCAGCAATACTCATCGCCCGTTCATTTGAAGGTTGCTGTTTACTTGTTGTTCTCATCTCACATCCTGTAGTTAAGATGAAAAAAACAACCGAAATGCTCACCATTAGTTTTTTCATAACGTGATCCTCATTTCTTTTTGTTCTATTAATTAAGTTACCACTTTTTAAATATTTAAGTGCTAAAAAAGATATTTCAATTTGTATATATTTTGCGCAAAAATAAAGCCAGACTACAAAGAGTTGGCTTTATATTTTTTAGATATTTTAATTAAAGATTTATCATTTGAAGAAGATTAACTTTAAGCCCAATACACTAACAATGCTTCCAGCCACTCGGTCAACACCCGTTTTTGCTTTTAAATACATTTTTCGAGGCTTCTCTGAAGATAAAAGCATTGCTACACACGAGTACCAACCTGCATCAATCATAAAACAAATGAGCGGTAATGCGACGTAGTAATAATTTGGAATTTCTTTGGGCAGTAAAGCAGTAAAAACACTCGCTAGTACAACAGCAATTTTCGGATTACTTAACTGAGTAATCAAACCATATCGGTAGGCTTGTTTGTACGTCATTTTCGATTTGGCATCATTTTCCATGGCAATTGGTTCTTTGGCATGTTTAATAATTTTAAAAGCAAGCCAAAGCAAATACAGCCCACCACCAATTTTTAAAATTAGATAAGCTGAAGGCACTGCCAATAAAACTGCCTGTAACCCCATAACCGCTAAAAAGCCAAAAAGAGCTGCACCTGTACCCGTCCCTAAAGCAGTAAACAAACCATGTTTACGTGATTTAGATATTGAATTTTGCGCTACATAAATAAAGCTTGGCCCAGGACTTATTGCTCCAAGCATCAATGCCATCGCAATTGAAAAAAGAGGAATAAGGGACTCAAACATTGTATTGACCTAGCATCATGCAATTGCGCGATATTCTAGCAGCTTTTTATGACACATATAAAAATGGAAAAGAGATAAATTATAAAAATTGAATTTTCATGTTTTTACAATTTAGCTATTCACAACGGACAAAAATGTCCGTTAAATATATCATCTTTAAACCTCCCAAATCAGTGACATGAGTAAACGTCAAAAAATTGCAGCCCATAATCGGGATGAATTACTCAATGCAGCCGAGGAATGCTTTCGTATTCATGGTATTAATGTCCCTCTACAAGTCGTGATTGACCATGCAGGTGTAGGTAGAGCGACGTTCTACCGCAACTTTTGTGACCGAAAGGCTTTAATTAGCGCCCTTTTAGAGCGTGCGATTACACAGCTAGAGCAAAAAGCTGCTCATTTTCAACAATTCGAAGATGGTTTATTTCGTTTAATTGAAGGACATATTGCACAACTTCCCAAGCTCGCAATTTTACAAGATTTTTGGAGAGTGATTGATCGACAAGATCCAATTATGCTAAAAATTTATGAACGGCGGAATAATGCACTTAAGCCACTGATTGAAAATGCAATAGAACAAAAACTGTGCCGAGCTGATCTAACTGCTGATGACTATGCAATGGTCACAGCAATGTTGGGTTCTTCATTTCAAGGACATGAACCTGAAGAACAGAACCGCTTAGCGAAACGAGCAATTGAATTACTATTTCATGGTATTCAAGTACAAAAAATTCGAGGGATAGAATGAGTAAAACGCCTCGTTATTTAGAAACGCCACCTGACTGGACACCAGAAGAACAACCGACTTTACCTGGTTCACCGGCAGCGATTGCGCATTCTGTACCTAAGCGATTTCTTTATTTTTTTATTGGTCTGTTTGTCGCTATTTCAGCAAGCTTAAGTAATGGTTTCATTACGGCAAATTTACCCTTAATACAAGGTGAGTATGGCCTGACGCCTTCTGAAGCCGCTTGGCTTCCTGCTGCTTATGTAATGGCGAATGTCAGTTCGAATCTGATTTTATTTAAAGCTAGGCAACAATATGGTCTGAGAGTCTTTTCAGAAATAGGACTTGTTATTTTTATTGCCGTGCTGGTTTTGCACATTTTTGTGCATACCTATGAAATGGCCTTGTTCGCTCGGGTTGTAGCAGGTTTAGCTGGCGCACCACTCAGCTCTTTAGGTATGTATTACACCATGCAAGCTTTTAAAAAAGCCGACATGGCAAAAGGTATATATATTGCCTTTGGTTTTCAGCAGTTAGGTGTGCCCCTCGCCTGGATTATTTCCCCTTTTCTTGTGAGTACAGACAGTTGGTCTGTTCTTTACACCTTTGAACTCGGCTTAGCACTTTGTTGTTTAGCGATGGTGGTTTCGTTGAAATTACCACGTAGCTTACGAATCTATGTTTTCGAAAAACAGGATTTCTTCACCTTTGCTTTACTGGCGCCAGGTTTTGCATGTCTATGTATTGTGCTGACACAAGGCCCAATCTTATGGTGGTTTAACAGTGAATGGCTTGCTTATGTATTAATTGCAGGTTTTAGCTTAGTTGTTTTAGGTTTGCTCTATGAACATTATCGTGCCAATCCATTAATTATGACACGTTGGTTAGGCGCCTCCTCAACCCTACGCTTTATCTTTGGTGCTTTTGCCATTCGTCTTTTAATGTCAGAACAAAGCTATGCAGCCGTTAACTTCCTAAAAACTATGGGAATGGGTCCAGACCAATTTGTTCCACTCTATGTGGTCATATTGGTGGGGATTTTAAGCGGAACTCTATTTAGTGCGCTTACTTTCTCGCGTGAACGAATTATTTTTCACTTACTTTTTGCAGAGTTTTTGATTCTCATTGCCTGTGGACTAGATTATCACCTTACGAGCGATGTACGGCCTTCAAACTTCTTTGCAAGCCAGTTTTTAGTAGGCTTTGCCGGTGGCCTGTTTATCGGTCCTTTACTTCTAATTGGATTTGCACAAACTTTGGCTAAAGGTCCTTCGTATGTAGTGACTTTTATTGTCTTATTCTCTGCAACCCAAACATTTGGTGGCCTTGTTGGCTCATCTTTCTTCTCGACCTATCAACAACATCGTACACAAAACTATCAAGTCGAGATTATTAAAGATTTGGAACAAGCCGACCCATTAGTTGCTCAAAGGCTTTCTACCTATCAACGTAGTGCAGCCATCACAACAAATGATCCCGCATTACAAACAGCTCAGTCTATGCGCTCACTTAATCAAGTGGTTACTCGTGAAGCTCAGGTCCGTGCCTACAATGATGTGATTGCATTAAACGGTATTTTTGCCGTCGCCTTACTTTTATGGGGCGGATTTAATATTGCGCGTAGTAAATACCTACAACGTAGAGGAATTAGCCGCCCTTAACGGCTTTTGTTATTGATGAAATAGAAATTGAGATTGATATATGTCAGATGATCAAAATAAACCGGAACAAACACCTGCTCAAACATCTAATAATGAGCCAACACCTGCACCTGCAAGTAAACTGATTCCGACAAAACGCTCAACCCTATTATGGATGTTGGGTGTGCTTATTATCGGTATTTTAGTGATTTTGTGGGCATGGAGAATTGGGCCTTTTGCCACAAGTGTGCAGCAAACTGACAATAGTTATGTTAAAGGTAAAACTACCGTTTTATCCTCGCAAATTAATGGCTACGTTAAAGATGTATTAGTGAAAGACTTTGACCATGTTAAAAAGGGTCAAGTATTAATGCATATTGATGCCACTACTTATGACCAAAAAGTAGCACAAGCGGCTTCGGGGGTAGAACAGGCCAAAAATACTTTAGCCAATCAAACTCAGTCAATTGCTCAAAAACAAGCAGATATTGTGGCTGCGCAGGCTAAAGTAGAACAAGTTAGGGCTCAATATGAACTCTCTTTAGCACAGCTTAGACGCTATCAACAGCTAGGGAATAGTGGAGCAGCTTCTAAATCTGAGCAAGATAAAGCCGCTGCTGATGCCGAAAATAATCTTGCAGCACTTAAACAGGCAGAGGCTAATGTTCTAGTTGCCAAAGAAGCACTTAAAACAGCTCAAGTCGCAGAAGCTGGCTTAGAAGCACAAGTTTCCAGTGCTAAAGCACAGTTAGATCAAGCACAAACCACCAAAGACTATAGTGTTATTGTTGCTCCAATGGATGGACAACTTGGTGAAGTAAACCCTCGCGTTGGGCAATATGTGGCCGCAGGATCACAGTTACTCTATCTGATTCCACAGCAAACTTGGGTGATTGCCAACTTTAAAGAAACCCAAATTGCCAACATGCGAATTGGACAAAAAGCGTGGTTTACAGTCGATGCAATGAAACATAAAAAATTTACAGGTCATGTTGAACAAATCTCTCCAGCCGCGGGTTCCGAGTTCAGTGTACTAAAACCGGATAATGCGACAGGAAACTTTACCAAAGTCGTTCAACGGATTGCCGTGCGTATTACCATTGACCCAAATCAGGAAGGAATAGAACACTTACGCCCTGGTATGTCAGTGATTACTTCTGTCGACACAAGCTCTTAATAGCTTTTTAAAAACCTCTTTAAAAAGCTACAATGTGATCAATCATTATTTTTCTCAATTTCTAATGTTTGATCACATTGCCCAACCTATCTCCTATCAGCACATTGAACTACCCTTTCCTGTTCATCTCGACATTAAACGTTTAGATTTAGTTCATCCTCAAATTTCGGGTAATAAGTTTTTCAAATTAAAATACAATTTGCTTGCTGCAAAAAAACAAGGTTTATCAAGCATTTTGACTTTTGGTGGGGCTTACTCAAATCATATAGCTGCAACAGCTTATGCAGCTCATCTTTTTGGTTTAAAAAGTATAGGAATTATTCGTGGTGAAGAGTTAGCTGGTAAATCACTTAATCCCACCTTGGCAAAAGCTCAAAGTTTGGGAATGCAGCTACATTTTGTCTCTCGCCATGAATATCGCTTACGAGATGAAGCAAATTACCTTAAACAATTACAGCAACAATTTTCGCAGACCTATATCATTCCCGAAGGTGGTACCAATGAACTGGCAGTTCAAGGTTGTCAGGAAATCCTGAGCCAATATGACTTAGAGCAATATGATGTGATTTGCTGTGCAGTGGGAACTGGCGGAACGATTTCAGGTCTGATTGAAAGAAGTGCAGCACATCAGAAAGTCTTAGGATTTTCGGCTTTAAAAGGTGATTTCTTACAACAAGAGATTAGGCAATGGACTAAAAAACAAAATTGGTCTTTGACAGGTGTATACTGCTGGGGCGGTTATGCGAAAACCTCACCTGAACTATTCGCATTTATTGAAAATTTTGAAGAGCAATATACGGTCCCCCTTGAACCGATCTATACCGGAAAAATGATGTTTGGTCTGTTTGATCTTATAAAAAACAATTATTTTCCAGCGAATACACGCATTTTGGCAATTCATTCCGGTGGTTTACAAGCCGATATTAGAAATAAACCTCACACATAACTCA
The DNA here is from genome assembly GCF_002899995.1 of Acinetobacter sp. AKBS16. Taxonomy (NCBI): domain Bacteria; kingdom Pseudomonadati; phylum Pseudomonadota; class Gammaproteobacteria; order Moraxellales; family Moraxellaceae; genus Acinetobacter; species Acinetobacter sp. AKBS16. Next base: position 57,945 of record NZ_POYH01000060.1, read on the forward strand.
CCCGCTTTTAGAAGGCCTTATCCCTTACCTGTATAAATGTCCTTAGCATGAGTAAGTGCTGGCATGATAGTATATGCCCCTTTTTAATTTTTACGACTAATCGAGAACTTCTTATGTCTAACAGTCATGTCGATGTCATTGTCTTAGGTGCAGGTGCTTCTGGACTCATGTTGGCTGCACATGCTGCTAAACGGGGACGTTCGGTCTTAATTTTAGAAAAAGCCAATAAAATTGGTAAAAAGATTTTAATGTCAGGCGGTGGGAAATGTAACTTTACCAACCTCTATGTAGAATCTGAAAACTATATTTCTCATAATCCGCACTTTGTTATTTCTGCCCTGTCACGCTATAGCAACTGGGACTTTATTGGTCTGGTCTGTGATTATGGAATTGCCTATGAAGAACGTAAACACGGGCAATTATTTACGCTAAACGGTGCTAAAGAAATTTTAGAGATGTTGGTAAGTGAGTGTAATAAAACAAACAATGTCGAAATCCAGACCCATTGTGAGGTTGGACAAGTCGATCCATTAGAACAAGGTGGTTTTTCAGTACACACAAATCAGGGCCGTTTTAGCTGTGAATCATTAGTGGTTGCTACAGGTGGATTATCCATCCCAACTTTAGGTGGCTCTGGTTTTGGCTATGAATTGGCACAAAAATTTGGACATACAGTTTTCCCAACCCGTGCAGGTTTAGTACCATTTACTTTTTCGGATCATATTAAAGAAGTCACCACACGCTTGAGTGGTAATGCTTTAGATGTCACGTTAAGCAACCAAAAAAATAGCTTTACTGAGGCATTATTATTTACGCATCGTGGTTTGAGTGGTCCAAGTTCATTACAGCTTTCAAACTATTGGAATACAGGTGAAAGTTTTAAAATCGACTTTTTCCCGAGCCAAGATTTAGCAACTTATTTAAAAGATAAAAAGAAAGCCCAACCTAAAGTTTTACTGCGTACTCTTCTGAACGAATTTACGGCAAAAAGTATTGTACAAGAATTACAACAACTTATATGGCCAGAGCAGAGCGAGACAGCCATTGGTAATATCAGTGATGCACAGCTAGAGCATATTGCCGAGCAGCTACATGGTTTTACTGTTAAACCATCAGGCACAGAAGGATATCGTACTGCCGAAGTTACCTTAGGTGGAATTGATACAACTGAAGTTTCATCTAAAACACTCGAAAGCAAAAAGCAGAAAGGACTATTCTTTATTGGAGAAGTACTTGACGTGACTGGCCACTTAGGAGGCTATAACTTCCAATGGGCTTGGTCTTCGGCTTATGCAGCAGCACAATATGTTTAAATGATGAATAAGCTAATTTGATGCTTTCGAATCATTGGATGATTTTTCAGAATCATGCTTATGGCTTGTTGTCTGTTTTGATGATTCGGATTTACTAAATACAAATTTATAAGCACTTGCTAAAAAACCAACGGTAATCCCAGCAATTACAACAGGTGCTAAAAAACGACCAGGTTTTTTCATCGTATTTTCCTCACTTATTTGTTTTTATAGCTGTCAAAGACAGAACGACCACTCAATATAGAGTGGTCGAACTTATCACAAAAATCAAAGATTTTTTGTACTGTTTATCTGAAAATTAGTTACACCTACTAAATTTCATCATTTTCGCCAGTAGAACCAAACGGTTTATTTACTGGTGGTTGTGATGGATTTACTTGTGCAGAATCAGCTGGTTTTGCATCAGATGAAACTGTTGTTGATGGTGCAGTTGTAGTCGTTGACGGAGTTGAAGCCGTAGACGAACTACCTGTTGTATTATTAGTAGTAGGCGGTTGATATAAAGGATTTGGTTGATTTGCCTCTTTCTTAGCTTTATCCAGTAAATCAGATAAAAGTCTTTCTGCTGGTTGACGACCACCCAAACCAAATGCAAGAGCGAAAGCAACTGCAACTGCGCCTAGCGTTAAGCCGAACGCAAGGTTTACGATCGAATCGGCAATACCCATCGCTCTTAAACCAAGTGCAAGGACTAAACCAATAATCAAGACACGAACCAAACTACCTAACCAACGCGAACTATTATATTCACCGCGTTGAACAACGTTCGCCACAACATTTGCAAGCCAGAAACCAATCACCAAGATTACAGCGCCCAATAGAATGTTTGCACCGAAATGGATAAACATTGCGATTAGACCACTAATCTGATCGAAACCAAGACGGTCAGCAGCTTCAGAAACTGCAAACAACATGGTAAAGAACACGATTAGCCAACCAACGGCATTAGAAACTTTAGTTTGACCTAAAAAGCGTTGTACATCTAATTTTGCTGGAATTTCATCAACACCAGTTCCTGCAATTAACTCAGCAACCAAGCGACCAACAAAACGTGAAACAATATAAGCAACCAGTAAAATTAAACCAGCAGCAATAATGTTTGGAATAGCTTGTAAAATTTCATTGAGCATTGCTGTTGCTGGCTGAGAAATAGTCTCAATACCTAAAGCTTCAAATGCTACAATCAATGTCGTAATAATAATGATGGCAAAAACAAATGAACCTAAGAATTTGCCTACATTTGAATTTTTGAAAAGACCAATTTTTTCCGCTTGAGATTGCACACCTAAGCTATTAATTAATCCTTCAACAATACCGCGTACAATTTTTGCCAAGATATAACCAACAAAAACGATAACGCCAGCAATAAAGATATTTGGTAAGAATGCTACAGCATCATTTACCATATTTTGAACTGGAATCAGTAAGCCTGTTAATCCTAAGATTGAAAGAACAATCGGAAGGAAAAGTAACAATACAAGCCAGTAAAGAATTTCACCAATATTCTGGCTAATTCCCCCTACACCCACTTCGCTGCTTAACTTATCATCAAGTTGAGTTCGGGATAAAACATTGGTCACCCCCGCCCGCACCAGTCGAGCAACGATATAAAGCCCACCACTACAGCAGCAATAATATTTGGTATATAGACGAGTACCTGATTAACCATGTTGCTAAATGGACCGCTCACTCCACTAATGTTGAGCACATTTAAAGCAGCAACAACGGCGAGAATCAGAATAAACCAGAATACGACTTTGGAGATCAGACCTTCTATATTGGGTGTACGTCCAGTCGCTGAAGATAATTTCGCATTGGTATTTAATTTTTGCAGAAGTTTTTTTACACCTGCCGCCACCAATAAAGCGATGATCCAGCCTACCAGTAAGATGACAATTGCAGCTAAAATAGGATGAAACTGATCCCAGTAATACATCGCATCAAACTGAGCGCCGCGAGGCCCATTAAAAAATTCATTCATATTGTTATGTCCTCAATTGTTATGTTCTTTTCAGTGTTATCACTAAATGAAAAACACCAGTTCGTTGTAAAAAATGACGATAAATGCGGTCTATGTCACCTTATGTTTTGAATATTTTTCAATCAACAACCTTCTGCATAAATACAACAAATTGATGCAAAAGATTGCAAAAAAAGCCTTCAGGTCACATCCTAAAGGCTTTTTATCACGATATACTGATTAGCTTATTACCCTTCATAGGTCTTCAAATCAGAAGTACCACTGATGACTTGTGGTATGGTCTCATGTTGAAATGCGGCTTCCTCTTTTGGCGTTTTGCTGTGATCAGCAACCATATAAACCACAAGTGCGAGAAGAAAAAGCCCAACAATAATTAAAATATAAACTGGCAATCTTCTTTTTTTTGCAGTCTCTTCCGGACTCGTCACATGAGGCGGTTTTGAAAAATCATGCATCTTCTTTCCCCTCTTCTATTATCATTAACTTTATATTCATCATAACAATTTGATTTGTTGCATTGTGTGAAAAAGCATTATGAGAAGGTGTCTACAGTTGCAAAACTCTACTTTTAAAAATATTAATTTAGTATAAAATTTAGCCACTTTAATTATAACGTTTTAGAATCTAACTTCTCGATATTCAGAATCTTCGCTAAAGTCCGATTTGTAATACAATATGTTTTAGCCCTTACTTTTTATAAAATAGGCTATAATAAGCCCCCTTGTTTTAAAGCTACTCAATTTTATGATGTATCGTCAGCAAAGCGTAACTCTTGATCTCGACACTGACGTCACACATCAATGTTATTTGCATCAGACAAGAGATGACCATCTCATTGGTATTATTGAATTTAATAAACCAAGTTATGAACTCAAATGGGGTGATCTTGAATACTTCCGTCGCCGCACCGAAGAGTTCTCGGTCATGCCATTTCCTGAATGCATTAATGCGATGATTGTTGATATTCGTAATATCAATGTATTTCTGGACAATGAAGTTCCAATTTTACCGTGGCGTTTACTCGAAGAAGATTGTCCTGTTCGCCTAGTTGTTCCTCAAGACCGCCTTGAACACTATGCGGGATTATTTGAACCAACATGGCTTTCAACAGATGTCGACAGTGCGATTGCAGAGATCCGTGAGTTTATGGATATGTTTGTCCATTAATAAACATATCCATAAAAAATTTTCTTAAAATATTTTACTTCCAGTTTTACCAGTAATTTTCTACCGCAATATTTCCTTCACCGCGACGATTCATTGTGAGACCACGGCATTTTAGAGCCTCTTTCGTATCATCAACCATTTGTGGGTTTCCACAAAGCATGACATGACTTGATGCTGGGCTGAGTTCCAAACCTGCTGCTTTTTCTAACTCACCATTTTCGATTAATACAGGTAAGCGCTCATGCAACGGCGCAGATGGATCTCGGGTAATTATAGGAATAAATTTAAAACCGCTATGCCCTTCCCCAAACGTTTCAGCAATCTCTTGAATACGGTCAACATAAGCCAGCTCAGCCGCAGTACGAACACTGTAGACCAAGTTAATTTTCTGGTAATTAGACCAAGTTTCAAAATCTTGTAGCATCGACAAAAATGGAGCCAAGCCTGTACCTGTTGCCAGTAACCACAGATCATGCGGTAAAGGCTGTTGATAGCGTGCCAACGTCAGGTAACCATATGGAATTTTTTCCAAATATAGCTCATCATCGACTTTCAAATGCTGTAGATTCGAGGTGAAGGCACCGTCTGGTACTACAATTGAGAAAAACTCTAGCGTTTCATCAAACGGAGAAGACACCACCGAATACGCACGGACAACCAGCTCATCTCCTACCTTTAAACCAATACGCGCAAATTGCCCTGCCGTAAATTTAAAATGCGAAGGACGCGTCATGGTAAAACTGAAAAGTGTTGGGGTCCAACGATGAACAGATAAAACTTTTTCTACGCTAAATTTTTCAATTGACATGATTTCAACGTGGCATGAAATAGTGCGCTCATGTTAGCATGACAGCCGAAATAATGAATACTTTTAAACGTTAAGGCTTTTTAAACATGCGGATGACATTACGCCAGTTGGCTGTTTTTGTAGCAGTCGCCCAAGAAGGAACCGTTACTAAAGCCAGTGATGCGGTCAGACTGACGCAAAGTGCAGCAAGTATGGCTTTAGCCGATTTAGAAGACGGCTTAGGTGCTCCTTTATTTGATCGTTTAGGTAAGCGCTTGCAGCTAAATGATCTTGGACGTTTTCTGCTTCCCCAAGCATTAGAAATTTTAGGCCGCTGTGAAGCCTTTGAACAAGCAGCCAAGGGTGAGTTACAGAGTATTGACCTTCGTATCGGGGCTACTTTAACCATCAGTGATTATCTAATGCCAGATTTAATGGCTAACTTCTTACAACGTCATCCACAAGCGCATTTACAACTTCAAGTTGGTAACACACGCCAAATGATTGAAGCTGTAAATCAGTTTCAGCTTGATTTAGCTTTAATTGAAGGGTCTTGTCACTTACCTCAACTCCAATGTATTCACTGGCGTGACGATGAGCTAGCAGTGTGCTGCTCACCTGACCACCCGTTAACACGTTTAAATCGCCCACTTACCCCTCAAGATTTTCATGACGTAGAATGGATATTACGTGAAGAAGGTTCAGGTACTCGTGAAGTCTTTGATAATGCAATTTTGCAAGATTTACCAGATGCAAACATTCGTTTGACGCTTGGACATAACGAAGCGATCTTAAAAATAGTGGCTGGTGGTTTAGGAATGTCGTGTATTTCAAAGTTAGCGATTGAACCTTTAAGTGAAAAAGGTCAACTTGTTATTTTAGATACCCCATTTTGGCAACTTACCCGCCCTCTTTATATGCTAGTGCACCGCCAAAAATATCAAGGTCCGGGCCTTAAAGCATTTTTAAAATTTTGCGATGAAGATCAGGCTTAAAGCTTGATTTTCTAATGCCATCGCGAGTCATTTTCACATGGCTCACCGTCACGATCACCATCCATTTTAGTGTTCGGGCAATTTCGTACAAACCAACGTGCCTCTTCTAAAGAATGCATTTGCGTACAGTACTCACGACCATCACACTGAAAAGCTGATGTTTCATCATTTACCCGTTCTGGAACTTTTTCTGATGTAAGTGCTAAAGCCTTTTTCGTTTTTTCAGAAAGCTGAACATCCGGTAATTTACCCAAAGCTGTACGCTGTGCTTCAATAATCGTCTTCTGTTGTTGTATTAATAATTGCACTTTTTCGTGTGATGCACGTTGCTGAGCCTGCTGACGATAGTGCAATACCATAAAACTCACACATGCAACTATAACCAAGATACTAACGATAAATATACTGATGTATTCACTTGAACTCAGCTTGAATCTGCTGCGTTTAATTTTTCCCCGTTGAATCATACTTCCCCATTTTTTTAATCTTATTATTCATTCTTAAGAAAATTAAGGGAAAATTATATCTCCCTTAATTCTAAATCATTTAAACTTTCTAAGTGCTAGCGAAGTAGTTGTCTAATACATTACTTAGGTACTTCCATCGGCAACATTTAATTCATTATTAACGTCGGAAATTAGACAATAACTCACTTGTGATCGCTTTATTGTGATCAGCAATTTTAGTTTTCTTAGTCTTCGCAGGATTAGGATCGATACGCTCAATCTTAATAGCTTTAAATTTTCCTCGATTATCTGCAGCAAGAAATCTCACTTTTTCATTTCTTTTCGGTTCACCTTCGGATGCAGGGAAATCAGAAATATGAAAGAAAATATCTCCTTCAGTCGTCGAAATAAAACCAAATCCTTTATCGGCGTTATATTGTTTTATCCTTCCAGTATAAAACTCTTGCTTCATGATTTTTCACCCTACTTTACCAATGCAATTACTGTAGTAAATAAAAAGAGACTTTCATTTCCGCTCTTAAAAGTTATACGGCTTAATGAAGTCTCTTTTTATCGTTATTTCAAAAATTAGTCTTTTTGAACACTACCAAAAATCTTGTCACCAGCATCGCCTAAACCTGGAACAATATAACCATGTTCATTTAAGCCATTATCAATAGATGCAGTATAAAGCTGAATATCAGGATGTGCTGCCTCTACTTTCGCAATTCCTTCAGGTGCTGCAACTAACACCATAACACGGATATCTTTACATCCACTTGCCTTTAATACATCAATAGCAGCAACTAAAGAATTACCTGTTGCCAACATTGGATCAATGATCATGGCAATACGGTTAGCGACATCAGGAACTAACTTTTTATAGTAAGTACGTACTTCTAGAGTTGCTTCATCACGCTCAAGCCCTAACACACTTACTTTTGCACTTGGAATTAGGTTAAGCACACCATCAAGCATACCGATACCTGCACGCAAAATCGGTACAATCGTTATTTTTTTACCCGCGATACGCTGAGTAGTAACATTGCCAGCCCAACCTTCAATCTCACAATCCACAACTGGTAAGTCTTTCGTCGCTTCATATGTCAATAACATAGTCACTTCCTGAGCAAGCTCACGGAAATTCTTGGTACTGATGTCAGCACGACGTAATAAACCTAATTTATGACGAATAAGTGGGTGACGAATTTCTTGAATGGCCACAGATGTTACCTAAAAATATAAAAACGTATTTATTATAATCTTTTTTTAACTATCAATAAAAAAAAGCCTCCATATTTGGAGGCTTTTTTGTACACAAGAATTATTGTTGCTGAGAAAGCATGAAATGTAATGGAGATAAAATTTCTGCTTTTAATGCCAAATTAATCATTGGATCTGGATAAACACCCAAAATAATAACTAATGCAGCAGCAGCCAATACCATTAAACCACCCACTTTTTGTCCCCAATGTGCATCAGCATCAATACGAGGAGTTTCAGGTGGAGTCATATACATAACAACCATCACACGTAAGTAGTAATACAAACCAATACCACTACCCACAATAATCATTGCAGCTAAGAACCAGTGTTGAGTTGTTACAGCAGCCATAACAACCAAGAACTTACCAATGAAGCCTGCTGTTAATGGAATACCAGCCAAAGATAACATCATGACTGTTAATGTTGCTGTAAGTACTGGACGGCGCCAGAACAAACCACGGTAGTCTGCAAGGCTTTGCGCTTCATCTACGTTGTTATATGGGCTAGACATTAACGCTACTGCACCAAAAGCACCAATAGTCGTTAATACATAAGTCACCACATACACAGTTACGCTGCCCAAGCTTGCATATGTCATGCTGATTAAAGCAATTAACAAATAACCAAAGTGAGCAATAGATGAATAACCCAAAATACGCTTTAAGTTGACCTGACGAACAGCAAGCAAGTTACCGACTAAAATTGACAATACGGCAATGATTGTCAAAACGGTCACTAGCGAATTCACCATAATTGCGCCAGAAGCAAGCAAATAACGTACGAACAAACCAATTGTTGCAACTTTAGCTGCAGTCGCCAAGAACGTTGCCATTGGAGCTGGCGCACCTGCATATACATCTGGTGTCCATTTATGGAACGGTGCAAGCGACAATTTGAATGCAACAGCAAAAATAATGAGTGCTAAACCTAATAACACCATTGGCTGTTTGATTGCGCCAAATAAAGCTTGTACAGAATCATAGAATGAAAGTGAACCAGTGTAAGCGTAGATATACGCCATACCCATCAACAACATTGCAGAAGCTGTTGCAGAAAGCACAAGATACTTAATCCCTGCTTCAAGCGACTGACTACGTTGATATGTATAAGCAAGTAAGCCGTATACAGGAATCGACATTAACTCAAGGCTAATGAAGAATGATGCATAGTGTGAACTTGCAACCATCAACATTGCACCTGCTACAGAAGCAAGTAACAAAAGATAGAGTTCTTCACGGTTGTCTTTATAAGTCTCGATGTAAGCATGAGACAGAGTACAACAAGCCAATGATGCAACTAAAATCATGAACTGATAGAACAAAGTAAATGGATCAACCATAAACATGCCCATCACATTTGCCGGTACAAATTTACCGCCAAATAATTCTAACAAGATATAAAGTGCAGCAAGGTTTAAACCGACAACAGAGGTTGTTGCGATTAAATTATGGTTACGCTTAATTGAAATTAACAGCATGACGACGACTGCTGTCAAAGCAACAATCATCACCGGTGCTAAAGGCATAAGCGTAGAAAATGATACTGTGAAGTTCATGATTATTGGATCTCCACATGGTCAAGTTGAGTAGCTGTTTGCTGAACAGTTTCAACGACTTCTTGTACTGGTACATAACTATTGACCAACCACTGCATGCTTGAATGAGATACATCCAAGAATGTTTGTGGATAGATACCAAGCCAAACGAGACCAATCGCACAAATCATCAAAATACTAACTTCACGAGCAGATAAGTCTTTTAATGGACTAGTGTAGTGTTGCTTTTGTTCAGAGTTTGGTTCACCAAACAAAGCACGGTGAATCAAGATCAAACCATACAAACCTGCAAATACAAGGCTGATAGAAGCAATGATCGTGAATACAGGATATTTATTAAATGAACCCATCAAAATCAGGAATTCACCAATAAAGTTACCTAAACCTGGCACACCAACAAGAGCTGCGACGAAGAACATTAAGAAGAACGGTAAATACTGGAGCTGACCACGAAGACCACCCATCAAACGTAAATCACGTGTATGTAAGCGCTCGTAGATTTGACCAGACATAATGAACAATGCAGCTGATGACAAACCATGTGCCAACATCATGATCATTAGACCTTGGAAGGTCAAAATATTACCTGCATAAATAGCAAGTAAAACGAAGCCCATATGTGAAATCGACGTATACGCAAGTAAACGTTTCATATCAGTTTGCTGGTAAGCACACCACGCGCCGTAGAAAATACCAATCAAACCGAAAATAATTGCAATATCTGCAAACTGTGCAGAAGCTGCCGGGAAGAATGGAATTACAAAACGAAGCAAACCGTACGCTGCTGTTTTAATCAAGATACCAGCCAAGTCTACAGAACCCGCTGTAGGTGCTTGAGCATGGGCATCCGGTAACCAGCCATGCAATGGGAAAACTGGTAACTTCACTGCAAAACCAATAAAGAAGCAGATCATGAAACCATACGCGAAGCCAGCAGGTAAACGATTCGCTACAGCTAATAAATAGTTGTAATCAAAACCGATCATACCAGTCATCATGTAACCATAAACCACAAGGCCAAGGATACCGATTAACATTACTAAACCAGCGATTTGCGTATATAAGAAGAACTTGGTTGCAGCGTAAACACGTGAACGACCGTTTGAACCCTTATGACCCCATAACGCAATCAAGAAGTAGATTGGTACAAGCATCATCTCCCAGAAGAAGAAGAATAGGAACAAATCAATTGCCAAGAACACGCCGATAACGCCCCCTAAACTCCATAACAAGTTTAAGTGGAAGAAACCAACATTCTTTTGGATCTCACCCCATGAACAACCAACAGCAAGTACACCAAGTAAAGCTGTTAATAACACCATGAGTAAAGACAAGCCATCCACTGCTAGGTGAATGCCAATACCGAGAGATTGAATCCACGGTAAATAAAACTCAGCTGTCCAAGTTGGGACTTTTGAGCCTAACTCGTAGCTATAAGTACCACTTTGCCAAAGTGCAAGACCTAAGCCCAACGTGATGAGCATACCAATTAAGGCGATCCAGCGTGGCAAAGTTTTGTCGAGTTTATCGACTAACCAACAAGTAAAACCTGCAATGAACGGAACAAGGATCAGCGCGGGTAAAATTAAATTGTTTTCCATTTTATTTCCCCACTACCTGAATAACGATCAAGATCATCAATAACACCACTACACCGAGTGACATGCTTGATGCGTATTCACGCAATGAACCTGTTTGACGTGAGCTTGTGAAACTGTTTCCGCCTTTAACAAGCGCAGGAAGAACAAGCCATAAGCTGTCAATCGGATCACGACCAAATAGTTTGGCGAAGAATAAATAAGGTTTAACAAAAACGATGTCATACAACGCATCGAAACCAAATGCAGTACGACAAATATGAGCTAAGCCAGCACCAAGACTTGTTTTTGCAAACGATTTTACTGCACCGTAAGCAAATGCAAATAGACCAATACCAACAGCTAAACCAACAAGCGCGATACCTACTGCTAAATGCTCTGCCCCATGCATGCCTTCAACAAATTGTTCAGCAACATGGAATTCAGGAATTTTTGCTGTATTCAAAATATTTGCTACTGGAGCTTTTAATGCAGCACCAACAAAAGTAGACAATACAGCCAAGATACCTAATGGAGCCCAGTAAGTAGCACCTTTAATCTCATGGTAATGTGTATTTTCTTTACCGAAGAATACAACCCAGATTAAACGGAAGGTATAGATTGAAGTCAGGAATGCACCTGCTACACCAGCCCAATATAAGCTGTTATATAAAGCAATCGATTGACCTTGTACCCAAACCTCACCGAGAATCGCGTCTTTAGAGAAGAAGCCGATTGTTAAGAATGGGATAGCTGCTAATGCACCGCCACCAATCGCAAAACATGCAAATAGGAATTTGTTTTTGTAGAACAAACCACCCATTTTGAAAATATTTTGTTCGTGATGGTAAGCAAGAATAACTGCACCAGAAGACAAGAATAATAATGCTTTGAAGAATGCGTGAGCCAACATGTGGAACAAGCCAGCTTGATACGCTTCAGCACCTACAGCCATAAACATATAACCAAGCTGACTCATAGTTGAGTAAGCTAAAATACGTTTGATGTCTGTTTGTACGAGAGCAGCAAAGCCTGCAACTAATAAAGTTACAGCACCTGTTACCGAAATGAATTGCATCACTTCAGGCGCAAGTTCAAATACGCTGAATAGACGACAGCACAAGTACACACCAGCTGTTACCATTGTTGCTGCGTGGATTAATGCAGAAACAGGTGTAGGACCTGCCATCGCATCTGCTAACCATGTTTGCAATGGAATTTGTGCAGATTTACCAGCAGCACCCAAGAACAACATTAATGCAGTCCAGATGGTAAGTGACGAACTCTTCGTCATGACTTCTGCTGCGTGTTCAACGATATACTGAGTATTAAGCGTACCAAATTGTTGGTAAAGCAAGAATAAAGCGATAAGTAAGAATACGTCACCTACACGGGTAACTGTAAATGCTTTGATCGCTGCCCAACCATTTGCAGGATTTGCATAATAGAAACCAATCAGCAAGTAAGAGCATAGACCTACGCCTTCCCAACCTAAGAATAACAACGCTAAGTTGTCACCCAACACAAGCAAAAGCATGCTTGCAACGAACAGGTTGAAATAAGAGAAGAAGCGCGCATACCCTTCTTCACCACGCATATACCATGATGCAAAGATGTGGATTAGGAAACCAACACCCGTGATCATGCCCATCATGAGTAAAGATAAGCCATCTAAATGTAAGCTAATGCCAGGCGCGAAACCACCAACATTGAACCATGTCCAAAGATTTTGAACAAAAACTTGCTGGCCGCTACTGGTAAATGCCATACCAGCAATCAATGCAAATAATGCAGATAAACCTACAGAACCTACACCAATAATTGCTGCAACATTTTCAGAGAGCTTATCACGCCCAGCCGCCAATAAAATAAAACCGATTAGCGGAAATAATACTGTTAGATATAAATAACTCATCCGCGCATCTCACTAGCAGCATCCACATCCAAATGATGGAAGCGATGATAGAACTGAAGGACAATCGCAAGACCGATACACGCCTCTGCAGCAGCAAGGGTTAAAATCAGAATAAACATGACTTGTCCATCTGGTTGTGCCCATACGCTACCCGCAAGAACGAATGCTAACGCTGCAGCATTCATCATGATCTCAAGGCTCATTAACATAAATAAAAGGTTGCGTCGCACCATTACACCGTAAAAACCGAGTGCAAAAAGAATGGTTGCAACAATCAAACCATGTTCTAAAGGGATCTGGCCCATTATTCTTTTTCCTCTTCTGCACCTGGTTCACGTTTACCTAAGTGGTATGCTGCAACAAGGGCTGCTAGCAATAACATGGCGGCAACTTCAACCAACAATAAATAGTGTGTAAAGAGCGCTTGACCAACAACTTTTGGTCCAATTACTTGTGCTCCAAGTGGTGCAGAGATGGTTGTATATTCACCACCGAGCATCCAAACTAAAAGTAAGCCAAGTAAAAAGCTCATGAGTGCTGGATATGCCCAAGCATCTGAAGAAAGCCATTTACGCTCTTGTTCAACTGTGTGTTGCCCTAAGTTAAGCATCATCACAACGAATACGAACAAGACCATAATCGCACCAGCATAAACAATGATTTCGAGGGCGCCGGCAAACGGCGCACCTACGATCATGAAAATACCAGCAACAGCAAGCAATGAAACAATCAGACTAAGCAATGCATGTACAGGGTTCGTGTTAGTCACTACACGAACCGTAGAAACGATGGCCACGAGCGCCATCAAATAAAACGGCCACATCATGGTAATAGACTCCGTACATCGATTGGTGCACTTTCTTTTTGTGCTTGACCTTTCTCTTTACCGTTAATTGCCATACCAGTTACACGGTAGAAGTTATAGTCTGGGTATTTACCTGGACCTGAAATGAGCAAGTTTTCTTTCTCATATACGAGGTCTTGACGTACGTATTCGCCCAACTCGAAATCTGGAGTTAGCTGAATCGCTGTAGTTGGACATGCTTCTTCACACATACCGCAGAAGATACAACGAGAGAAGTTGATACGGAAAAATTCCGGATACCAACGTCCGTCTTCTTTTTCAGCTTTTTGCAGTGAAATACAGCCAACCGGACATGCAACCGCACAAAGGTTACATGCCACACAACGCTCTTCCCCATCCGGGTCACGTGTCAAGATAATACGACCACGATAGCGAGGTGGTACAATTTCCTCTGCTGGTACTTCTGGATAAAGAATTGTGTCACGTTTACGGAAACCATGGGTAAATACCATGAATAACGTCCGAACGATTGACCCAACTCCAGCTAGAATTTTATACATTTTGTACTCCCTGCTGTCTTAGGCCTGATTCATCAGAATCACAGCACCAGTTACCAATAGGTTAACCAACGCCAGCGGCAAACAAATTTTCCAACCGAAGTTCATGACTTGGTCGTAACGTGGACGCATTAAAGAACCACGTGCCAATACAAACATCATTACGAAGAATGCTGTTTTAATCACAAACCAGAACACTGGTGGAACAAATGGAATTTCTAAATTGAATGGAGCTAACCAGCCACCAAAGAATAAAGTCACGATCAATGCAGAGATAAGTACAACGTTTACATATTCAGCAACGAAGAACATACCCCATTTCATACCGCCATATTCAACATGGTAACCTTCGGCCAATTCTTGTTCTGCTTCAGGTTGGTCAAATGGGTGACGGTGAGTTACCGCAACACCTGCAACAACGAAAATCAAGAAACCTAAGAACTGTGGAATGATGAACCAAACATCACGTTGAGCTTCAACAATTTCACGAAGGTTAAATGAACCAGCGATTGCAACCACACCCATTAGCGAGATACCCAAGAACACTTCATAAGAAATTGTTTGAGCAGCTGAACGCAAACCACCGAGTAATGAATATTTGTTATTTGATGACCAACCACCGAATAACACTGCATAAACCGCAATACCAGCCATTGCCATAAAGAACAACAAACCGATGCTCATGTCCGCAACACCCAATGCAGGGCTTACAGGAATAACCATGAATGAAAGCACCGCAGTTGCCATCGCAACTGCCGGAGCTAAACGGAAAGTTAATTTATCAGCAAATTTTGGTGTCCAATCTTCTTTGAACATGATCTTAAGCATGTCGGCAACGATCTGGAACATACCACCAGGACCAACACGGTTTGGACCATAACGGTCTTGCCACCACGCAAGCAAACGACGCTCAATGAAAGACATCAACGCAGCAACAAGAACAACAACAAGCAAAATCACAACTGCTTGAACAACAGCGTAAGCAATTGGCCAGTTCTCAGCCCAAAGTGGCGTTTGACGTATAATTTCTTGATTCATGAATTACACTCCTAATGCCACTGAAACAGGTTCAGCTAAAGATACTGTCGGAGCTAAACCAACTGGGTAACCAATATAACCTGTAGGTAAATATTCAATTACTTGTACAGGTAAGCTCACAGTTGTTTCGCCTGCTTTTACTGTAATACGTTGGCCTTCTTGTAGATTCAAACGTGTTGCGTCTTGTTCGCCCACAGCAAATACAGCTTCAGGAATACGAGTTTCCATTGCAGGTGTTTTAATTGTGAATTCGCCAGAACCAAAGATATGGTGCATTGGTACAAGACGGAAGCTTTCAGGATTTGCAACTACAGCTGTTGGAGCGACATAGCTACGTGCTGGACGTTTTGCTAAACGGTCGAATAAACGAACGCCTGAATCACCACCTTTTAAGTGACCACCCACTTCATCTTGGTATTTGTTCCAAGATTGTGGAGAGTTCCAACCTGGCGCCCACGCAAATGGTACAAGCGAAGAAGCTTTTTGCGGACCAACATAACCTTCCATAGAGAATGTTAATGCTGAGTCTGGATCTGTCGGTTGTTTAGGTTCATGAACTGATAAAGGCGCACGCATTGCTGTACGACCAGAATAACGACGTGGTTCACGAGCAATTTTCAAACCATGTACACGGTAGCCAGCGTCTGGTGCAACATCTTGAATTGCTTCAAGTACCGGAACGTTCTTCACGATTGTTTCGATTACGTCGTCAAGTACTGTCCAATCAATTGGTTTGCCTTTAAGGCCAGTTTCAATGGCATGCAACCAACGCCAAGATTCTTTAATCGCGTATTCAGGTTTGTAGTAGCTTGGATCGTAAACTTGGTAGAAGCGTTGTGCACGACCTTCTTGGCTTACGACAGTACCATCACCTTCGGCAAAGCTTGCTGCTGAAAGTACAATATCAGCCTGTTTCACAGTTTCAGTTTCACTATGATCAAGCACGATTACTGTTTCAGCTTTATCAAGTGCTGCTTTAACTTGAGCGGCCGGTAAACGACGGAATAAGTCATTTTCAACAATAACAAGTGTGTCGTAGTCTTGAGCAAATGCTTGTTCAAGGCTTAAGCCACCAAATAATGCCAAGCCCATAGAGTTCACTTCAGGAACAACAAGGCTTAAACCAGCTTTTGAGCCAAGGTTTTGCGTTAACTCTGCTGCCGCTTCCATAATTGAAGCATCTTGCAAGCTCGTACCCGCAATAATTAACGGTTTGTTTGCTGCTTTTAAAGTGTCGGCAATAGTTTGAGCAAATGCTTTTGCATCGTCATCTAAACCATTAACTGTTTCACCTTTAACTGCCGCAGCAACTGCAAAACCTAAACGCGCAATATCATTTGGTGATGCAACAACTTCACCTGTCGCAACATCTGCAAGGCGAGTTTGAGTTGCAGCCAAGATATAGATCGGAGATTTCGCTTCCTGACCAATACGTTGTACAGGTTCAGCCAACCAGTCCGGTGTACGTGTTTTTGCAGCCATTTCGCGAGCTTTATTTTTTGCAGCTTGACGAACTGACAATGCCATACGTGGAGCAGTTTGAGTTAAATCTTCACCCAAAATTAATACTGCATCGTAGCTTTCAATTTCACGCATGTTCGGGTTGTAAATACCCTCTGTTTGCATGATTGAAGCAGCAAGTTCAACGAGGCTTTGCTCTTTTTGTGCAACACCTGTTGAGTAGTTTGCTTGGCCCACTAGTTCACGCAATGCGTAATTTGATTCTAAGCTTGCACGTGGCGAACCAATACCTAGAACTTTTTTACCTTCAAGTTTCGCAATTGTTTGGTCCAACGCTTGGTCAACAGAAACAGTTGCTACTGTTTCGCCATTACGGAATTGAGGTTGACGTGGACGATCTGCACGGTTTACATAACCTGTGCCAAAACGGCCTTTGTCACAAAGGAAGTATTGGTTAACCGAACCATTGAAACGGTTTTCTACACGACGGATTTCGCCATAACGCTCACCCGGAGAGATGTTACAACCTGAAGAACAGCCATGACACACGCTTGGTGCATATTGCATATCCCATTTACGGTTATAGCGCTCTGAATGAGTCTTATCGGTAAATACACCAGTTGGACATACTTCAGTCAAGTTACCAGAGAATTCAGACTCTAAAGTACCTGATTCTGGACGACCAAAGTAAACACGTGATGCATTGGCATATACACCAAAGTCTGTACCGCCTGCATAATCCTTGTAGTAACGAACACAACGGTAACAAGCAATACAACGGTTCATTTCATGTGCAATGAATGAGCCTAGTTCTTGGTTGTAATGTGTACGCTTAGTAAAACGATAGCGACGACGGTCGTGACCTGTCATTACAGTCATATCTTGTAAATGACAGTGACCACCCTCTTCACACACTGGACAGTCGTGTGGGTGGTTGGTCATTAAGAACTCAACAATAGATTCACGGAAATCTACTGCTTCTTTGTCTTCAATCGAAATATAGGTATTGTCAGATGCTGGTGTCATACATGACATCACAAGACGTCCGCGCGTATCTTCAGGATTTGCATACTGAGTTACGGCACATTGACGACATGAACCAACAGAACCTAAGGATGGGTGCCAACAAAAATACGGAATATCAATGCCAAGGGATAAACATGCTTGTAGCAAGTTTTCTGATCCATTGACTTCGTACGATTTTCCATCGACATGAATTGTAGCCATAGTCGAATCCCTTAAGCTTGTTCTACGTTGCTAGTTTGCACGACAGGACGATCAGTCACTTTCGCTTCAAACTCGCTACGGAAATGTTTGAGTGCGCCCATAAGCGGCTCCATCGCACCTGGTGCGTGAGCACAGAAAGTTTTACCAATCCACAATTTACGAGTAAGTTCTTGTAAGTGGTCGATATCTTCTTTCTTACCTTCACCTGTCTCAAGTGCTTTAAGCGCTTTAACAGCCCATGGCAAACCATCACGGCAAGGTGTACACCAGCCACATGATTCACGCGCAAAGAATTCTTCCAGATTACGGGTCAACGACACCATACATTGGGTCTCGTCTACCACCATTAATAAACATGTTCCTAAACGAGAACCTGCTTTCATAATGGTTTCAGCATCCATTGGTAAATCAATGGTATCCGCCGGTAAAAAGTCAGTAGACGCACCGCCTGGTAACCATGCTTTAAGCTTCAAGCCATCACGCATACCACCAGCATGTTCTTCGATTACTTCACGTGCAGTCGTACCAAATGGTAGTTCCCAAAGACCAGGGAATTTTACTTTACCTGATGCACCATAAATCTTTGTGCCCGGATCTTTTGATTTACCTGCTGATAAACCGATATACCATTCTGGACCACGAAGCATGATTGCTGGCAAGTTGTTATAAGTCTCAACGTTGTTCACAATCGTTGGGCGACCCCATGCACCAGCAACTTGCGGGAACGGTGGTTTAGTACGTGGGTTAGCACGGCGACCTTCAAGTGAGTTAATCAATGCAGTTTCTTCACCACAAATATAACGACCTGCACCAGTGTGCACGTGTAACTCAAAGTTCCAGCCAGAACCTAAAATGTTGTCACCTAAGTAACCTTTAGCGCGGATTTGCTCAAGCGCTTCATTTAGGTATTGTGCAGCCTCAATATATTCACCACGAATAAAGATATAACCCTGAGTTGCTTCTAGGGTATAACCTGCAATCAACATACCTTCGATCAATTGGTGAGGAAGTTTTTCCATCAACAAACGGTCTTTAAAGGTACCTGGTTCCATCTCATCGGCGTTACAGATCAAGTAACGTGGACCGCCATCATTTGGCGCCATAAGAGACCATTTGATCCCTGCAGGGAAGCCTGCACCACCACGACCTTTTACAGTTGCAGCTTTAATGACTTCAAGCACTTCAGCAGGTTTCATACCTAATGCTTTTTTAAAGCCGGCATAACCTTCAAGTGCTTCGTAATCGTCAGCACTACGTACCGATTCTTGTTTGCTTAAACGCCAAGTCAGTGGATGAGTTTCCGGATTACCGTCGCCATAAATTGGTTTTGGTTCAGTATTCATACATACTTCTCCAATAACTGTTTGATTGATGTCACTTCTACTAAACCGTGAGTATCTTCATCAATCATTAACGTTGGGCCTTTGTCACAGTTGCCTAGACAGCAAATTGGAAGCAGCGTAAAACGACCATCTTGTGTCGTTTGACCAAACTGAATACCTAATTCGCGTTGGAATGCTTCAGCAAGTGTTTCAGCACCCATCAAGAAGCAAGCAATTGAGTCACAAAGCAAAATTACGTGACGACCTACAGGTTGGCGATAGATACGGTTGTAGAACGTTGCTACACCTTCCAAATCTGCAACACTAATCGTCAATAATTGTGCGATGGCGTTCATTTGAGCATCATCTACCCAGCCATTACGGCGCTGTACGCACTTTAATGCATCTAAAGAAGCTGCACGTGGGTATGGATAGTGACCAATGTGATGTTCAATTTCGTGGATTTCTTCAGCAGTCAAAATCCCTTCAACATTCACACGTGGTTTTTTATCAGTCAGAATCATCATTTTGCGTTACCTCTTAGCGATCCACGTCAGCCATAACCACGTCAATGGTCGCCAGATAAATGATTAAGTCAGATACTAAACTGCCGTTAATCACTGAAGGAATTTGCTGTAAGTGAGTAAACGTCGGTGTACGGATACGAGTACGATAACTCATCGTTGCCTTATCCGAAGTCAAGTAATAAGTACTTGCACCTTTCACAACTTCAGTCATGAATGACGCTTCACCAGCAGGCATGACAGGACCCCATGACACGCTCAAGAAGTGCGTAATCAAAGTTTCAATATCTTGTAACGTCTTATCTTTTGGTGGTGGAACAGCCAATGGGTGATCCGCTTTATATGGACCAGAAGGCATGTTATCCAAACACTGTTTGATAATTTTGAGTGATTGTTCAATTTCACGGAAGTGAACAAGTACACGAGCGTACGCATCGCCTTCATACTCAACCGGAACTTCGAAGTCGAAGTTTTCATAGCCACTGTATGGACGATATTTACGAACGTCGAAATCAATACCTGTTGCACGTAAACCAGTACCGGTTACACCCCATGCAAGCGCAGATTTGGCATCGTATTGAGCAACATTACGTGTACGACCAATAAACACAGAGTTTTTGAATGCAGCTGTGTAGTATTCGTTCAAACGTTTTGGCATCCAATCTAGCAACTCTTTAACAAGTTTTTGCCAGTTGTTTGGAAGGTCATGTGCTGTACCACCAATACGGAACCATGCTGGGTGCATACGGTAACCCGTAATTGCTTCAACGATGTCGTATACTTTTTGACGGTCTGCGAACATATAGAATACTGGTGTCATACCACCGGCATCCTGAATTGCCGTACCACAGTAAAGTAAGTGGTTATTAATACGGAACAATTCATTCAACATGACACGAATCACTTGTGCACGCTCAGGAACTTTGATTCCAGCAAGCTGTTCAACAGCCATGACATATGGCATGTTTTGCGCACAACCACCTAAGTAGTCAACACGGTCAGTATAAGGAATGAAAGAGTGCCATGTTTGACGCTCGGCCATCTTTTCCACACCACGGTGGTGATAACCGATATCAGGAACACAGTCCTTCACTTCTTCACCGTCTAACTGCAATACAATACGGAATGCACCGTGCGCAGATGGATGGTTAGGACCCAAGTTCAAGAACATGAAGTCTTCGTCAGCGTTACCACGCTTAAGACCCCAGTCTTCTGGTACAAAGCGTAAGTGTTCCTGTTCGAAATCTTGCTTCGCTTTGTCTTGCATGTACGGCGTATATTCTGTCGCACGTGCTGAATACTCTTTACGAAGCGGGTGACCTTCCCAATAAGTTGGTAACAAGATACGACGAAGCATTGGATGCCCTTCGAAATTGATACCGAACATATCGTAAGCTTCACGTTCATACCAGTTGGCATTTGGCCAGATATTTGTCGCTGTCGGGAGGTTAAGATCGTTTTCGTTCAAGGCAACCTTGATACGAATGTCACTATTACGCTCAAGCGATAATAAATGATAGAACACAGTGAAGTCAGATGCTGGCAAACCATCACGATGTTGACGTAAACGCTCATCCATCGCTGATAAGTCAAACAGCATTACATAAGGACGTTCCACTTTACGCAGGAACATGAGGACTTCTTGCACGCGTGCGCGCTCAACCCAGACTGTTGGAAACTCTTCAAAAGTCGCCTGCACATAAAAGTTCTCACCAAATTTGGTTTTGAGCTCTTCTACGATTGCAAATGCTGGGCGTGAATCAACTGGTGTTGATTCTGGCATAGCAATGTCAGTTTCAGCCATTGGCTTGGCTTCCTATTTAATACAAATTCTGTCAATTTTCTCGATGAACATATCGGTTAGATATGTCAAAACACCGTCAAAAAATTATTTAATCTCATCCATAGAGCGTAAGTTTTTAACGGCAATACGCTGCGCATTCTTACGATCACGTTCTGGCATCATCTTTGGCTTATACACTGGCTGAAGATCATCACCAATCACGGCAGAAAGCGGGCGTCGCTCTAATTGAATCTGGTCTTGTAAAAGCATTAATGCTTGGATTAATGCTTCAGGACGAGGCGGACAACCTGGGACGTACACGTCAACAGGAATAATTTTGTCTACACCTTGTACTACTGAATAGATGTCGTACATACCTCCAGAGTTTGCACAAGCACCCATTGAAATAACCCATTTAGGTTCTAACATTTGTTCATACAAACGTTGGATAACCGGAGCCATTTTTACAAAGCAGGTACCTGCAACAATCATCAAGTCAGCCTGACGAGGTGAAGCACGAATAACCTCTGCACCGAAACGGGACAAGTCATGCACGCCTGTTAAGGTCGTTGCATATTCAACGTAACAACATGATGTACCAAAGTTAAATGGCCACAAAGAGTTTTTACGTCCCCAGTTTACTGCTGTATGCAAGACATCCTCTAAACGAGTCATGAATACGTTTTTATTCACTTCCTCTTCAAGTGGATCTGTCACAATTTGACGATCTTGCAATGGATATTGATCAGCATCCGGATTCGCGCGGGTCAGAGTATATTTCATCCCGACTTACTCCTTTTCAGATGACAATGCAGGTGTAGTTTTTGACTTAACACGACCTGATGATTGGGCTGGAATCTGGCCTGTAGGGTCAGTTACGAGCTCTTCAATAGAGTTAAAGCGTGTAATTTCAGCAATGTTCATTGTTGGTGAACCGACTTTAATCTTCTCACCTGCTAATTTACGGCGATCTGCCGGTGCCCAACTTAAAGCACCTACAGAGAAGGCATAAACAAGCGCAATTAATAGGTCAACGACAAAGATTACGACAGTGGTATAACCCAACCATCCTACTTCACGCACCGAAGTAGACCATGCATAGAGGTAAAGTGCCTCTAAGTCGAAAACAACGAAGAAAATTGCAACTAGATAGAACTTTGCAGACAGGCGAATGCGAGCGCCACCAGCACTCACGACACCTGATTCAAACTGCTCTTGCTTAGCACGTCCCCACGATTTCCCCCCGAGGAGTAAGGGAACTGTGAGCATAAAGACGCAAAGAAATGTAACGCCGATCACGAAGGCGATAATCGCCCAGTCGTATGGAGTAATGGCACTCATGCGGGGATAACTCCTGGCAGGCCTATTATTTAACAAAGAATGTATGTATTGGCCTTCAAATACACCAAACACAAAATTAATCCCGCCAATTGTACCTGATTTCTAATTTCCCTTGCTAGTTGAAGCGTCTTAGTCTTTTGGATGATTTTCCAATCAAAAGTAATCATCTATGTCTTGTAGAGGGGGTTTCACCGCTTATAATCGGTTTATTTGATAGTTTTCGCACTTGTAATGATTTTTTTCATTTTCTGATTTTTAATATTATTTGCACAATTGCTCAATCGGTCAAATTAAACACCTTACTTTTTTATAATATTAATCGGTTTTTTATTGTATTCATCTTCCCCTCTGAATTATGATGAATGTTTAATCATGCATTAATATTTTATTACTCTTGGATAAGAGTGTTTATCATTAAGGGCAGCTGATGCCATACTCACTTCGTGAATTTTCATTTTCTACCTCCCTGAAATTTTTTCTCTTATTTACCATCATTATTACGCTATGTTGCTTTATTGGAATTGCATCTCGTCCTCTTAGTTTTCTTGCTTTTTTCTGGCCTGCTAACTCGGTATTTCTAGGCCTATTGCTTCGATTTCCACAAACTCGCCAAATAGGTAGTTTTGCTGGTGCTTTTACCGGTTACATGATTGCCGATTTAGTTAATGGCACACCTCTTTTTCTCACCCTTATTTTAACGATATCCAACTACCTGTATGTAGTAACGACTTTAGCACTCGCAATATTGTTTAATCGCCATATAAAAGCAGCTTATCAAGGCTATTCTTATTTACTCTTATTCGCACTATGCGGGATTGGCAGCATAACTGGTGCTTTTTTTGCAGCAACTTTTGTGCCTATGTTTAACACCAAATTTATGATTGGTAGTTTTTGGGCCGAATTTGGTTATTGGGTTACATCAGAGCTTCAAAATGCTTTATTGTTACTGCCCATTATTTTAAATATCCCCCCTTACCTTAAAATAAAAAACCACCTTAAGGGTAATCGTATATATATCAAAGCGATTGATTTTTTGCCTTTATTCGCTGTTTTAATTTCGATAGGAGTGAGTTATTACGACTCGGGTCCAGGTTCCCTACTCTACCCCATCGCCGCATTAATCTGGTGCGCTATACGTTATAAACCCATTATTGTTGCTCTCATTACATCCTTTACCAGTGCATATATTATTTATCATGTCTCAGGGCATTATTTATTACTGTATCCGCAAGACTATTTAAGCAATAACATTTCTATACGTATAGGGCTAATCATGATGACGATTGCGCCACTTACTGTTTCCAGTATTAGCGCACTCCATTCTGAATTAATTCAGAAGTTACAACATGCAATTGCCCATGATGAACTCACCTCAAGTTTAACTCGACGCCAATTTTTACAGTCAGTCCGCCTACTCCAAGAAAAAGTACAAAAGGAAAATAAGACCTCTGCATTTTTCATGTTGGACGTCGATCATTTTAAAAAAGTGAATGATAGTTATGGCCACTTAATTGGGGATAGAGCCTTACAGACCTGTGTAACGACCATACAAAATATTTTACATCCTCATGACTTACTAGGACGTTTTGGTGGAGAAGAATTCGCAATTTTTATTCCGGATACCACCAGAGAGGCTGCCTTTGAACTCGCGGAAAGAATACGCATTCAAATTAGTCAGCAACCGATTTATGTATATGGCAAATTACCCATCTTTGTGCAGGTAAGTATTGGTATTAGCTTATATTCTCCAAGCTATCACCGTTCTATTGAAAGTTTGTTTAAAGAAGCAGACGATGCACTCTATCAAGCAAAGCGCCAAGGGCGTAATAGAGTTTTTATTTCTTTGTAATATTTCCAAGTCATCATCTAGTGTAATGAATTTTATACAATATCTTCTGTTTTGCCATGTATGCTAATAACAGATAATAAGGAGAAAAATGCATGAATCTAGAATATACGCATAAACCAGACTATTACTTGTTTGCACAATTACTGGTGCGACATATAGAAAGCTATATTCATAAACACCCAGATGCAGATAATGCCATTTTTGACTTGCGAGATGTCTATGAAATTTTCAGGCAAGATTTCGCATCAACCACAACAAACCTAGAAGGCATTTTACATATTGCAGACTCATATAGAGTTGAGACTTTGAATGGGGATCAGCCTCTTATTCAAAAATATCAAATTGATGCTAAAAATAATTCGCTCTTGATTGACTTTAATACAGATGCACTCAATAGCCTGAGAAGCGGCAAACCTATTTTGGAACCTGATGCAACTCAATTATAAATAAACCAATAAAAAAGCACCTTATGCAGGTGCTTTTTTATTGGTCTTTAATGGCGGTTGTTTAAAGCGATGTGCTGGCCAAGTCATAATAAAGCGTGCGCCTCCCAAACTTGGACTTTCATCTACCTTAATTTCCCCACCAAACCAGTAAGCAATACGACTTACAATGGAAAGACCTAAGCCATAACCACCAGATGCACGTGTACGACTGTCATCTAAACGGGCAAAGGCTTCGAATACACGTTTGCGGTCTTGCTCAGGAATACCCGGTCCGTCGTCTTCGACACAGACAAAAGCCCATCACTATGAATACCGCCCGTAATCCGAACTTTGTTATCACAATAACGGACTGCATTACCTACCAGATTTTGCACGACACGGTGAAGGTAACGACGCTCTGCATCTACTTTCACATATAAAGGCGGTGGAATAAGTTCAATTTCTTTCTGTGTTTTTAAAGCCTCAGTTTCAACTGCAACCTGATCCAACACTTCAAAAAGTACAATTTCTGCAAAGTCTAATGAAGGTGTACCCTGCTCTAGTTTTGCATAAGTCATAATTTCATCAATTAAGGTATTGAGTGCTTCAATATCTTTATCAATCATGTCGACCTGATGCATACGATGATTGTAATCATCTTCTTCGGCTAACATTTCTGTACCAAAGCGAATACGTGCTACAGGCGTTCTCAGCTCATGAGATACTGCTCTCATTAACTCACGTTGAGCCTCAATCAAACGCTGAATATGGTCAGACATATTGTTATAACTTGAAGCCAAGTTTGCCATTTCGTCGCTTCCTTCAATAGGAACACGCAGTGACAAATCACCCGATTTCATACGGTTTAATGCATAACGCACCTGTCGGATTTTGCGCTCTAACGGCAAAATCAAACCGTAAACGCCTAGACTTAATAAAAACAAGCTAAATAAAGTAATACCCGCCGAAAGCTGTAAAGGCATCCAGTTAAACATTGGAACCGGACCCAGCACTAACACCTGCGCAGGATGATTCGGTATTGGAGACACAATCGAAATGGTTGTACCGCGCACTGTTGCACTATCTTTGTACAACATGACACTTTGGTCTTGGCGCAAACGTCCAATCTGTTCAGAGTCCAGATTTACATCTTGGATGTTTTGAATATTGATCGGATATGAGAAATGCTTTTCAATCTTGGCAAGATATTCTTGTTCCTGCCCCGGATAAAACATTAAATAGTCGAGCACAAAAATAGGAAGAGCCTTCATTTGGCGTTCAGTGATTTTGTCGACTTTTATAGATAGGTAATGTTGTGGGTCGTCACGCAAGCCAATAATGACATATGCAATGCTATTGCTTGCATCGTAACGAACTACAGATTTTTGTGCTTCGATCCGCTTTTTCTCGGTACGAGACAGCTCAACCTTACTTGCATCGGTATAATAAATTGGAAGTTCGAGCAAATCAGATGCGTCAGAAATCCAATCTATTTTTTGCTGCTTCCCAGGTTGTCGAGCGACTCCTTCACTAATGACATAAGAAATACCATCAGTTAAAGATTCTCGGTATTCTTGTGCGCGTTGGTAGTTGATAATTTGTACCAGTAAATACCCAAAAACAGCCACCAAAACAACAAGAATTACCAGCCCCGCATATATTCGCAGGAATATACTGTGTTTAAACACTCGACCAACCTTATAGGAAGTTTAATCAGATTTTACAATCCATTGGTTTCTTTAACAAACAAGTAACCTTTACTACGTACAGTTTTAATACGTTTTGGATTTTCAGGATCATCGCCAATTTTTGGACGAATACGTGAAATACGTACGTCAATTGAACGGTCTTGACCATCGTATTCGATACCACGTAAACGTTCGAAGATATCTTCACGCGATAAAATACGACCAGCGTTTGATGCAAGCAACCATAACAAGTCATATTCAGCACTTGTAAAGTCAACAAGCTCACCGTTCAACGTTACCGAACGGCCACCATTGTCGATGACGAGGTCGTCAAACTCAATACGTTGAGCAACTTCATCTTCAACAGTTTTATCCGTACGGCGTAACAAAGCACGAATACGCGCTAATAATACACGTGGTTGAACTGGTTTCGCGACATAATCGTCTGCACCCATTTCCAGACCAAGTACCTGATCCATATCTTCAGTACGTGCAGTCAACATTAAGATTGGTTGATGATAGTGTGGGCGAACTTCACGACAAACGGTTAAACCATCTGCACCCGGCAACATGACATCCAAGACCACAAGATCCGGTTGCTCACTAATAATACGACGAATTGCACGGTTACCATCGGTTTCTACACCAACTTCCAAACCATTACGGATTAAATATTCTTGAGTTAATCGCGCTAAACGCTCGTCGTCTTCAACGATCAGAATCTTTGGTAACTTTTCTTCTTGGCTCATATCATTGCCCCTATAAATCTCATTACATGTATCTTAAAAATCTTGCAGATACATTCGTTTATCATTTGCAATATACACACGTTTACATTGTAAACAAGTAGGCGTTCACCAAACTGATACATGACAACCATGTTTTGTTGCATTTTATTAATCTTTGAATTTTCAGGTATTTTTATTATCTGTTTATTGTTCTTAAATGTCATAATCTATTCATATTTCCTATGTATGAATATTAAACAAATTATTTCTTCACTAAATTTAAATTCACTCAAGTGTTTGTTTTTTGAGTTATCCACAAAGTTATCTATAAGTGTTTTTTCACAGCTTTGGTATGCTATCTCCCGACAAATCATACAGATAAAAAATTACTAAAAAGTCAAGATTGATCTACCGTAAAAAATCCCGTATCTTGTGTTGAAAATAAACTTTAACTACTAAGTCTTGTGTTTATCCCTCAAATATCGTGGCATGTTTTTTGCTCGGTTCAAACGGTCTATGAACATAACAAAAGTGACAATGGAGCTATGCTGGCATGAGCGTAATTACTTCGACTCCCGGTCAAATTCAGGTGATTAAACGCACCGGAGATGTTGCTGCATTTGATGCAGAGAAAATTTCTGTTGCGATTGGTAAAGCTTTTCTTGCTGTGGAAGGTCAACAAAGTGCGGATTCGAGCCGTATTCACGACCGTATTACCCAACTGACGGAAATGGTACTGAACACTTTCACTCGCCGTTTACCTTCTGGCGGTACCATTCATATTGAAGAGATTCAAGATCAAGTTGAACTTGCACTGATGCGTACTGGGGAGCACAAAGTCGCTCGTGCTTACGTTATCTATCGCGATCAACGCGCAAGTGCCCGTAAAGACACAAATTCTAATCATCACCCTACCTTGCAAGTTACCGATGCAAACGGTCAACTTCAACCACTTGATTTAAGTGCACTGCAAGCAACTGTAAATCGAGCTGCTGAAGGCTTAGAAGGTATTGATGTTCAAGCAATTATCGATGAAACCGTTAAAAACTTATATAACGGCGTAAAAGAAAGCGATATTGCTACCACCATGATGATGGCAACACGTACACGTATTGAACAAGAACCTAACTATACATACGTAACTGCACGTTTGCTTCGTGATGAGTTGGTCAGCACTGGCTTAGCATTCTTAGGTTTACCAGCCGATACAGCTGAAAACAATGCACTTGAAGCATTCTTGAAAAAAGGTGTAGAGCTTGATTTGCTTTCACCGGACTTGCTTAAGTTCGATCTAGAAAAACTAGCAGCGGCAATTCAACCGGAACGTTCTAACCAGTTTACCTATTTAGGTTTACAGACTCTATTTGACCGTTACTTCATCCATTCAAATGGCGTTCGCTTTGAATTACCACAATTATTCTTCATGCGTGTGTCAATGGGTCTTGCACTTAATGAGCAAGACAAAGAAGAGCGTGCAATCGAGTTCTATAACTTGTTGTCTAGCTTTGACTATATGGCATCTACGCCTACCCTGTTTAACTCAGGTACATTACGTCCACAGCTTTCAAGTTGTTACTTAACAACGATTGGTGATGACCTTTATGACATTTATGGTGCAATGCGTGACAACGCGATGCTCTCTAAATGGGCAGGTGGTTTAGGTAACGACTGGACACCTGTACGTGCCTTGAACTCTTATATTAAAGGTACAAACGGTAAATCTCAGGGTGTTGTTCCGTTCCTTAAAGTTGCGAATGATACAGCCGTTGCGGTAAACCAAGGTGGTAAGCGTAAAGGTGCGGTATGTGCGTACTTAGAAACTTGGCACTTAGACATCGAAGAATTCTTAGAACTTCGTAAAAACACGGGTGATGACCGTCGTCGTACTCACGACATGAACACTGCAAACTGGGTTCCTGACCTATTTATGCAACGTGTGTTTGAAGATGGCGAATGGACACTATTCACTCCGTCTGAAACTCCAGACCTACACGATTTAACTGGTGCTGAGTTTGCTGAACGCTATGCATACTATGAGTCTGTTGCAAAAGAACAGAACATGTTGCACAAGAAAGTACGTGCGAAAGACTTATGGCGCAAAATGCTTTCTATGTTGTTCGAAACTGGTCACCCTTGGATCACGTTTAAAGATGTTTGTAACTTACGTTCACCACAACAACACGTTGGCGTAGTTCACTCATCTAACCTATGTACTGAAATTACGTTAAACACCAACCAAGACGAAATTGCGGTATGTAACTTAGGTTCGATCAACCTTGTTCAACACGTTAAAGGTGGCGTATTAGACCGTGAGAAGTTAGCGCGTACTGTTAAAACAGCAGTTCGTATGCTCGATAACGTTATCGACATTAACTACTACGCTGTACCACAAGCGAAGAACTCTAACTTGAAACACCGCCCTGTTGGTATGGGTATCATGGGCTTCCAAGATGCACTTTACGAAATGGGTATGGCTTACGGTTCTGATGAAGCTGTGAACTTTGCTGATGAGTCAATGGAAGTGATTAGCTACTATGCAATCCAAACTTCAAGTGACTTGGCTGTTGAACGTGGTGCTTACTCAACATTTAAAGGTTCATTGTGGGATCAAGGTATCCTTCCAATCGACTCTTTAGAAATTGTTGCGAAATCTCGTCCAGAACGCATGTTTGAAGTTGACCGTACTCAACGTTTAGATTGGGACAGTTTACGTGCCAAAGTTCAAAAAGACGGTATGCGTAACTCAAACGTAATGGCGATTGCTCCAACTGCAACCATTTCGAACATTTGTGGTGTTTCTCAGTCTATTGAGCCAACATTCCAAAACTTATATGTGAAATCTAACTTGTCTGGTGAGTTCACTGTGATTAACCCTTACCTTGTTCGCGCATTAAAAGAACGTGGTCTTTGGGACACAGTGATGGTTAATGACCTCAAACACTTTGAAGGTTCAGTACAAAAAATTGCTCGTATTCCTGAAGAATTAAAAGCAATCTTTGCAACTGCGTTTGAAGTTGAGCCACGCTGGATTGTTGATGCTGCATCACGCCGTCAAAAATGGATTGATCAAGCACAGTCTCTTAACCTTTACATCTCTGGTGCAAACGGTAAGAAACTTGACATCACTTATAAGATGGCATGGTTACGTGGTCTTAAGACGACTTATTACCTCCGTGCGTTAGGCGCAACATCTGCTGAAAAATCTACAATTAACACAGGTGCGTTAAACGCGGTTAAACCTGCAACTGTAGAAGCAGCAGCACCTGCGGCAGCTCCAGTCGTAGAAGCGAAGAAGCCTGAAGCAGTTGAAGAAGACGGCTTTACTCAAGCAGCTCCGGTTCCTATGGCTTGTTCAATCGACAACCCAGATTGCGAAGCTTGCCAATAACATTCAATAAAGTTGCTCTTTAACAAAAAGAGCAACTTTAAACGAGGTAAAGATTATGTTTTTTCATCTCAGCCATAACTATATGCTTGGTGTTGGAATCTTAATCTTTGCCTTTATTTTCTTTTATACGCCTATGGTTTACGCCTTTTTTAAAATCCGTAAACAACAGCGTAAGCAAAATAAGTTGTAGGGATAATGGACCAAAGGCCCAAAATTTGGTCATACATCAATAAAACTTAATTTTGTTTACACATTATGAGCGTATAGTAGTGACATCTTCGTTTAGAGATGTCGAACATAGATATATACAACGAAGAGAGAACAACAATGTCTATCCTTAGTTGGGACGATTTTGAAGATGATTCGCAAAAACCGGCTGCACCTGAACACAAGTCTGCGCCCGTCAACCCGGAAAAAACGCCTGATTCGCAGAATGTATCTGCTGCGCAGCCATCATCGCAGAGCGTGGCAGCTCCACAATCCACTGGAACCCATTCCGTGCGATCAACAAATCCAACCGATTCAATGGCTCGAGCATCTGAAGCCTTAGAACATTTGGATGTTGCTCCTGGCCTTGAAGAGTTAGAAATGGGCGCGCAACGCGTTCAGGTTGACGACAAAGCCATGATTAACTGTCGCGCCGACTTGAACCAGCTTGTTCCATTTAAATATGAGTGGGCTTGGCAAAAATATCTAGATGGTTGTGCAAACCACTGGATGCCTCAAGAAGTGAACATGAACCACGATATCGCACTTTGGAAGTCTGAAAATGGCTTAACTGAAGATGAGCGTACGATCGTTATGCGTTCTTTAGGTTTCTTCTCGACTGCGGACTCTTTGGTTGCGAACAACCTCGTATTGGCAATTTACCGTCACATCACGAACCCTGAATGCCGTCAGTACATTTTGCGTCAAGCGTTTGAAGAAGCAATTCACACTCACGCTTACCAATACTGTATCGAATCTTTAGGTATGGATGAAGGCGAAGTCTTCAACATGTACCGCGAGATTCCATCGGTTGCGCGTAAAGCAGCTTGGGGCTTGAAGTACACTCAATCGTTAAGTGATCCTACTTTCCACACAGGTACGCCTGAAAACGACCAACGTTTACTTCGTAACTTGATCGCGTTCTACTGTGTTCTTGAAGGGATCTTCTTCTACTGTGGCTTTACTCAAATTTTGAGTATGGGTCGCCGTAACAAGATGAATGGTGTTGCTGAGCAGTTCCAATACATCTTGCGTGATGAGTCTATGCACTTGAACTTTGGTATCGACATGATTAACCAAATCAAGATTGAGAACCCTCACCTTTGGACTGCCGAGTTCCAACAAGAAGTGATTCAAATGATTCTTGAAGGTACGATGCTTGAAATCGAATACGCACGTGACACAATGCCACGCGGTGTATTGGGTATGAACGCAAGCATGATGGAAGAATATTTGAAATTCATCTGTAACCGTCGTTTATCTCAGTTAGGTTTACCAGAGCAATTTGTTGGTGTAACTAACCCATTCGCGTGGATGTCGGAGATGATGGACTTACGTAAAGAGAAGAACTTCTTTGAAACTCGCGTAACTGACTACCAAACTGGTGGTGCGTTAAGCTGGTAAGTTGAAGCGTTCTTACTCAAAGTAATTTGAGACTATAAAAAATCCGACTCTATGTCGGATTTTTTATAATTATTAGTATTAAATTGAACCAGATTAGCTTATAAGAGATACATTATGCATATAAAGTATTTAATAATTTTTAGCGTCATAAGTTTGTGTACCTTAAATATTATAGGCTGCTCAAAATCACTTTCACCACAAAATAATAACCAAAGTGAGTCAAGTAAACTATACGAACAAGGTAGTAAATACTTCTTAGGAAAAAATGTTCCACAAGATTATCAAAAAGCTTTTTCTTATTTCCAAATGGCGGCTGAACAAGGCTTACCTATTGCACAAAATGATTTAGCAGGAATGTACTCCAAAGGAATTGGTACGTCGAAAAATGAAGAAAAAGCTTACTATTGGTATGAGAAAGCTGCTAAAAATAATTTTCCAGAAGCTCAATACAATATGGGGCTTATGTATGATAATGGCTATTATGTAAACAAAAATAGATCTAAAGCCTTAGAGTTTTATAAACTATCTGCTAATCAAGGTTATGCTAAAGCTCAATATAATCTAGCAAATGCTTATCTTTCAGGAGATGGTGTACAAAAAGATATTAATTTAGCTTTAGAATTATATGAAAAAGCTGCAATACAAAATCTTTCTGAAGCTCAATATAACTTAGCAAATATTTATTCAGATGGTAACTTAGTTAAACAAGATAATGAAAAAGCTTTAGAGCTATATATACAACTAGCTGAGAAAGGTGTACCTGAAGCTCAAAACAATCTAGCCTATATGTATGCTAATGTTTACTCAGATTATGAAAAAGCAAAATTTTGGTTCAAAAAAGCTGCCCATAATGGATATAAACCCGCGAAAGAGGCTTTAGAACAGTTTCAGTAAACTATAATGTATTTCACTTAGAAAAAAGGGTGTTACTAACAACCCTTTTCTCATATCTACAGATCCATAAATTGATAATATTTATGATAGATCTAAATAACCAAATACAGCTTTTTCAACTCGCTGCTGTAAATTTTTTAAATCACTTTCCCCTGCTATACCTGCCGCGTTAATCATTCCTTTACTTAAAGCAATCACATCTTAAATGGATATCTGAGATGATGGACTTACGTAAAGAGAAGAAATTCTTTGGAATACGCAAGATGCCATAATTTCTCAAAGATCATCAATCTTTTCCAGAATACAAAACTGAGCCAACTAAAACTGCTTGGCCTGCAATGCTAACGTGTAATATTGAATCTGTTTTCTCAACTGTCACTAAAACCCGCCCCGGTTTTTCTATTGCGAAGCCTTGATATCCCCAATAACTTACTTTCTGGTCACATTCGATTAAATCGTAATGAACAAGGTACGCCCCCGCTGGACCATTTGCATTACCAGTTACCGGATCTTCATTTATACCGATTGCGGGTGCAAACATTCGACCATAAGTAATAGGTTCTTGCCTACTCCCTTCCAAGACGAATGGGAAAAAACCATTGCAACCGATTTCAGCACTAATAGCTTTCAATTTTTCATTGTTTGGAATTAATTCATCGAGCTTATTTCTGCTCAACATTGGCACCATCACCTTGGAATGCCCCGTCGTGACAACTTGTATGGGTAAGTCAGCAAAATCATTCACACTTACACCCAATGCGCTTGCGAGTTCAGCCATTTGATTCGCATTAAAAGATGATAAAAACTCTACGCGACCTTGAGTCATTTTCACCAATAACGCTTCTGGACTTCCAAATATTGAAACGGGTAAATGACCTGCTCCTGTTTTTGCGATTAATGGATAGTCGGATTGGTGGCCTGTAGTTGCACGTAAAAAATGAGTGGCGATTGTGGCATGTCCACAGATTGGGACTTCATGTGTAGGGGTAAAATATCGAACATGTATGTCATGGCTTTGATCTTTAGGTGACAAAACAAAGGCAGTTTCTGAATACCCTGCGAATGCAGCAATATCTTGCATTTCTTGAGTTGTAAGATGGTCAGCATCTAGCACAACTCCTGCTCGATTTCCTGTATTTGGTTGGGTAGTAAATGCATCAACTACATAAATGGTCGTCATGGCAGAATTCCTCTGTTGTTAATATTGTGATCTCAGAAATAGCTCCTGCCATAACCAGAAAATCTTATTTAATTGCAGCAAGACATATCACCGCTCAAAAACGTTTATAGTCGTCTCATATAATGAGTTTTGAGTTCTTGTAGTGATTGTTTGAATTGTATAAATCTAAACATCGGGGATACTATAGTTTTTATTGCAAACGCATTTTCTAAATATGGAAAGGTATGAACTGGGACGATACTAAAATTTTGTTAGCTATTGGGCGAACTGGTGGCCGCAGTGCAAAATTGCTTGGTATTAGTGTTTCTACCGTACATCGCAGAGCCGTTGAACTGGAGAAAAGCCTCAATGCGGTTCTTTTTTCCCGAGACAGTGATGGATATACACTCACCCACGTTGGAAAACATTTTTTTTCTTTGGCTGAAAAAGCAGAAGAGCATTTGATAGCGATGGAACGTTACAATGATCAAGGTCAACAATCATTGTTCCGCATTGCTTTACCTGAGTTAATTGGGCAGCAGTTGCTTCAGTCAAAGCTAACTGCATTGCAGCTAAAGCATCCAGATTTACAATTAGAGATGTCAACGAGTGTCGTTCCTGTTGATTTTTCCCGACGGGAAGCTGACCTTATTCTTCGACTTGTTCGTCCAGAAAGCGGGCGTTACATTATTCGACGCCTTGGCCAACTAGAATATGGACTTTATTGCAGTAAAGATTATCTCGCCAGTTTCACAGAACATGCTGAAACGGCTGACGATTTAGTGAATCATCGTATAATCGGTTGGGACAGAAGCCTTCAATATACGTTCTTAGCACAATGGATGCGTGAACTCACCCAAGATGCAGCCCCTGCTTTAACTTTTGATAACATGCACTCGCAACTACGAGCAGTCATTGAAGGACAAGGAGTTACAGCCCTGCCTTGTTTTGTTGCACAGGCTTCTGGTTTAGTACCCATACTACCTGCGCAAACTTTAAAACAAGATGTGTGGTTAATGCGTCATTTAGATACTAAGGATAGTGACTATTCAACGTTGATTAGCGAGACGATTGAAAAAGAGCTACAAGAATATCTGTTGTGATTGATGTGATTCGAGACTCTGAGTTTTGTACAGTGCCCTACTTTGAGTTTGTAGAGATTATTCCTGCAATTGAAGATGGGTATGTGGAGTATGAAAGTTCTTTATAGAGGCTGAGAATAATTTTTTAATTTTCGTAGTCAGAAGATCATTTTTCTAAATCTTTCATTAATTTTTATAAAATTTAGTTAGGCTTAAATTATTATATTAATAATCTTCTTAAGCCTTTTAAATTTATTATATTAGATATTAATGTTTCACAATAAAACATTTAATATTATCTGATATTTCTAATCCTTTTATAATTTCATCTTCATCCCTTATATAACCAAGGTCATAAATTAGAAAATAAATAAATTCATATCCACTGCTATAAGCAACTATATCGGCATTCATCTCATCAATTATTTCTGCTAATTTTCCTGATCGATTACAGATTTTAACCTCTAAAACCATACTTTGGTTTTTGAAAACAAAATCTGGTATAGATTCTTTTCCCGCCACTTTAACTCGCCCAGTCTCTCGATCATAATCAATCCCTTTTTGCTTTCCCTTACCAATTAATAAGCTTTCGATACCATTTTGGATAGTTTTTTCATTTTGTGGAGTATCGTAAATAGCTTTTCGAAGATTTGCTTTTAAAAAATTAAGAATATTATCTGCTTCAACTTCATCCAAACCACCCGTAGTTTCAACAAATGCTTTTAAAATTAAAAGATTAGTATAGACTTCATCAAAATAAATTCTTTGTTCAATCGTGACGGTATCAAAAGCTGAAGGAACTTTTTCTAAATTATACACGTCTACGGGAGCTCTAATATTAATTACTTCCTGAGCTTTCGCTAATATCTCATTATATTTACGCATAAAAGTTTTAAAACTTGAATGCAACCAGACATCATCTACCTTCGATTTTCTTGAAGCATCCATCGCTTTTTGTAAAGCTATACATTGATCACGTATCTCTTTCAGCTTAATTTCTTTCACTAATTTTGAGTCCTCTAATTTAGCTATCATAGGGATGATTAAAGCTATTCCATAAGTAAATATTAATATTTTTTAAATATAGATCCTATTGATATTACATCTTTTTTATCTGAATAACATATTTTATATATTTCATTAAATTACCAAAAAAGAGACTAGAATTAAAAGTTAAAAAATGGTAAAACCCATTAACATAAATTCAAAAAATTAACACAGAAATTTACAAACACTTTACCGCAATTTTTCTGTGTATTGGAGTTTTTAAATGGCTTTTGATGCATCCCCATCTTGGAGTGGTTTCAATTATCAAGGCAAAGTAGCTCTTTACTATGCTTTAAAATGTATTAATTCAGAATCAGTAGAAAAAGATTTCTCTAACTATAATTTAATGCTTGAAGATAATGAAGACTTTGAAATTGTCATTGATAAAGCCCCTATCTCTTTTCACCAAGTAAAAGCATATAATGAATCTAATTATAGTAAATATTCTGATGCACTTTTAGAAATAACTTTAGAGCTTTCAAAGAATTTAAATGTAATAGGTAAAATTCACACATGGAAAGAAATAAATTATAAATCAGGTTGTTACGATTTAAAATCATCAATAAAAAGTGATATAGACGGTATTCTAAAAGAATACCGTCTCTCAACTGAAGCAAATTCTACTATCCATAAAGCAGCATCTAATGTGCAAGGTTGTTCTAAAACTACTTTAATTATTAGAAATGCTTTTAAAAGTAAATCAGCAGAAGAAATAGCTCAACTTTTACAATCTATTTCGACTGAACAAAATGATGCTTTATCTAGAATTTCTGCATATGAATATGAGGATAAAAATTTATTTTGTGATATTAATACAATTAATGAAAAGATTAAAAAACAGCTATCTTTAGCCTTAAAACAAAGAGGTATACCTACAACTGAAAACCAATTAGATAAAGCTTTTTTGCACTTTTTAGGCATGATGGATAAATATATTATTTATCGCCATGAACATAAAAAAAGCCTAACAAAGGCTCCAATAGAATTTACTGAGATAATTAATATCCTTAATATAGATCATGAGAATGTAAGCAAAGAATATATAGCTTATAAATTTAAAGAACGTTTTTTCTTTTATATTGATCACTATATGGAAGATCCTGATGAAGATTATCAGTCACCAGAACCAGGATTCCATTGTAATTTACAAGAGATCCGCAAAATACTATTAAGTCTTACACCTTACGAGCTTTGGGAACATTACCGTCATTTTTCCCCACAAATTAATCTACAGAATAATAATATTGATGATGCATTTGAGACTAATTCTGATGGAATTCGTTACATGCTTATACGCATTTTCCATGAAATTGATTTCAATTTAGCAATTCACAAACCCCAAAAATATAAATTACTTTATCGCAACACTACTCCACCCTATCAATATTATTTACCAACAACTATTACTAACTCTTTTCGCCGAATTACACAAATTGAGAGACAAATTAGTTTAAATCCAAGCATTATTGAAATTTTGTATGAAGTTGAGAATCTTATTTACCATGGGAATATCATACATCCTATTTCAGCAATAGCATCAAGGCATACTGAAGCTCCAGTTTCTCAAGATTTAGATCTTAGATCTAAGCGAAATGAACCCTTAAATATTATCCATCTTATTCCTTTAACCAATGCCAAGGATAAATTAGTTAAATGATTAAAATTATTAATAATATTCTATTAAACAATGGATATGAGTTAGTCGATATACAATTACCCGATGATAAACATAATATTTTTCTTTTTTGTCCTAGAACAGAACATGCAAAAGAAGAATATTTCGTTACCATTCAACTAAATAACGAATCAGATGAACTCGCAAAAGAGTTATTAGAAAATTCAGCTGAGGAGTTATTCGAAACTATAAGAAACTCTGGAAAAGTTGAGTCATATTTTATAAAAAATTGTACTTTATTTATTTGTCACGATGAAACCCGTATAAATAGGGAAACAATATTCACTCTAGAAGAGGATCCATATAATTTCAAAAAAAATGTCATTACGTATTTCCCTTCTGAATTAAGTGATTTAAAAAAGTATTTAGAAGAAAATAATATTAAACAAATTTCTAATCTAACTATTAGCGAAATTATTAATAGTCAGAATGGACAACTTTTTTTGAATTTCAAAAAGAATCATAATAATATCAAAAACTATTACTCTCTTATTTTAAAAATAGCACTCAAATTACCATTTATTACCTATATCCCTCAAAAGAAAGAATTAATAAATTTGAGTTTGGAGATTGAAAAAACTCTCGAAGACAGAGAATCTGTGATTTTTAAAAATTTAATGGAACCTGAAATAGATTGGAATGAAAATAATATTTATCAAAATATTGAAAAAATATGGGGGAACTTAACATGATCCAGTTAAAAAAAATTACATTCAAGAATTTTAAAATTTTTGGAAATGATCCTTATACAATAAATTTAGATCATAACAATCTTATCCTTTTAGATGGACCAAATGGCTATGGCAAAACATCCGTATTTGATGCTATTGAATTAAGTCTTACAGGAAATATTTCTCGTTTAATTTCTGTTGAGAACAGACAAGTTCCTACAGATGTGGTAGTCGCACATAAAGGGAATGAAAATGTTGAGATTACAATCGAACTAATAGATCAAAATTATCAAATAAAAACTTTTCAAAGAAAGCTCAAAAATAATCCACCCAAAGCCTTAAAAAAAATATCTAAGTTTGCTGAGTTATGGGAATTATTCGAAATAATAGATGGAAAATTAATTGAATCTTCTCAAGATAAATTAGAGGAATATTTAGGTAGTCAGGATCTTGCTAGAGATTTTCTACTTTTTCACTATGTTCAACAAGAAGAAACCTCTCAATTTCTTAAAACTAAAAATGAAGTAAAAAGAGCTGAGGAATTAGCACAGCTTTTTGGTAATACATTAGAAGCTGATGAAAAACTAAATAAATTAAAAGATATTCAAAATAAGATAAGCACTGAAAAAAGTAAAATAGAAACACAAATAAATAATATTAATGAACTTTATAAAATTAATGATTTAAATTCGACACCAGAAAACTCTGAACAACACTTCTTTCTATTCCCATGGCTTACCGAAGTTGATAAAACCCCTTTTTGGGATATGCCTTCTATTAAAGATTTCAATCACGAAAGGCTCAATAACTCTTTAGAAGAAATTTCTCACATAAGAAATCTAATTAAATATCAAGATTTTTTTATCAAAAATCGTAGTTTCGAAAGTGTTACTCAACAGCGCGAACAACTCAAGCTCTATCTTGGATATTACCAATTTATTGATAAATATAATTTTTATATCAATGAAGAGAAGAATTATCAGTTTATCAAAGGCACTTATAATATATTAAATAATAAAGATTATAAATTGATACAAACAATAACTAACCTTGAAAACATTTTTGATTTATTAGGTTTAAAAAATTATTCTTCCTTTCAAAATTCACTTCAATTTCTTATTAATCAAGAAGCAAAAAATCATGGTCTAAGTTCTGTTTATACTGAACTTCTTCAATATCATAATGAAATGTCTTCAAAGCTACAAAGTTTACCAAATGAATCATCTTGTTTACTATGTGGTCATAACCATCAAAATCACGATGCCTTAGTAAATGCTATAGCTCAACAAAAGCTTGTAATTGAATTAGAACTAACTGATAAAGAAAAGTTTTTATCCCAATTAAAAGAAGAATTTAATAATATTCATCTTTTACCTCTTATACATGCATGTAAAGATTTTTTAGAAAAAACTATAGATATTTCTCAAGAAGATTTACAATCTCTATCTAAGGCACTAAATTATAAAGATTTCCTTGATAGAATAGATGGATGGTTAGAGAGCCAAAAATTTGAATATCAAGATTTAATAGCTAAAGTTTTTCCGATACGGAATGATATTTATAATTTAGAAGAAGCAACTAATGAATTAATTTTACGTATTTTATCTGCAATTGGAACCCCTCCTGAAGGATATTCAGAATCTAATGGCTCTGATGTATTTAATCGAGTTTATCGAGATTACTTCAACAACACATACAAAAATTTAAATTTAATAAATTCTAGTTTAATTGATCAAAAACAGAATTATATACATAACTTGTACTTTAATTCTCTAGCAGAAGTTAAAGAGAAGATAGAAAGTCTAAATAAACAACTTAGTTATCTGAATATAGCCTATCATGATATAAACAATTTAATTATAACTATACGAAAAAAAATCAGGTTATATAGACAAAAATTAATAACAGAAATTGAAATACCTTTTTATATTTATTCTGGAAAAATATTACAAACTCATCAAGCAGGTTTAGGGTATGGTGTATTTATTAAGGATCCAGCAATTAAAGATCCGACTAGTGAGGATGAACTCAAAAATATACGTCTAGTTTCAAACTGGCAAAGTGATCATGATATATTGAATACAATGAGTTCCGGACAAATATCAGCTGTAGTAATTTCTTTAACTTTAGCCTTACATCGAGTTTACTCTACAAAATTTTCTACAATTCTCATCGATGATCCAGTACAAACAATGGATGATGTAAACATGTCCTCACTAGTTGAAGTTTTACGTAATGATTTCTCTAAGAAGCAAATTATTCTATCTACTCATGAAAATAAAGTAGCAAGATACTTTTCTTATAAATTTTTAAAATATAATAAAAGCGTGAAATCAGTAAACCTAATGGAAAGAGCTGAATACATTTTAAATAATAATTATGTATATGAAGCTAAAAAATTATAAAATTTCTTATTTTTAAGGGTATGATAACGATGTATCATTCCCTTAAAAATTAAATTTTTAATATAAATAATAAAAATTTAGGATCAGTATAAGTTTTTTTTAAAAACTTTTACTCACTTATCTCCCCCAAAACCTCTCCAACACCACATCCCGTTCATCCACACTATTTGAGCTTAAAACCTGTAGTAGCAAACCATCGATCA
The DNA here is from genome assembly GCF_002899995.1 of Acinetobacter sp. AKBS16. Classification (NCBI taxonomy): domain Bacteria; kingdom Pseudomonadati; phylum Pseudomonadota; class Gammaproteobacteria; order Moraxellales; family Moraxellaceae; genus Acinetobacter; species Acinetobacter sp. AKBS16. The sequence continues at coordinate 99,830 of NZ_POYH01000060.1, forward strand.
GGTTTAAAACCATGTCTGCATCAAAATTAAAAGCACGAGTTTCACAGCTAAAAATCAGGTCAAAAAGTTCCCGATGTAGCCATTTTCGGTATTCAACTGCCATACGGTAGGCCTGCGGATACAACCGTTTTATTTCAAAAACTGCTTTAAGCAGCAAATGGTACAGACTGTTTAAGTTGGTATGTAAAACAATAATTTCTTTGAGTTTATCTTTTTGGGTGTAGTAACGGCTTGAGTAAATAATCGAGAGCACTTCTTCTTTGAGTAGGCTTTTTTGAAAGGCGATGCACATTTCAATTAGGCGTTCTTTGGAATGGAAGTAGTTGTAAAATGTGGCTTTCGGTATTTTGGCTTCTTTGATAATCAGGTCTACGCCTGCATTATGAAATCCATGCGTAGTAAAGAGTTGGATGGCAGTTTGAACAACCTGTAATTTTTTGGAAGATATTTCTAAAGTTGGCATAGTTTTACCGTTATAAATTCTTGTTGTTTCTAAATGAGATAAAAAGCCTGTGCCCTTTCTGGGAGAAAAAAAGGCACAGCAAAGCCGTAAGACGGTGCTTGGCACATCTCAAGTTTTATTGTTGATATAAGTTTTTAGCCGTAATGACTTAAAGTCTGAAAAGCGGTTAAGCCTCCAAACTGTTTAAAGATGAATTAAGTGGTGTCGTTATAGCTTTTGGCGCTCGAGGCCAAGAAATGATGGATGTGCATAGCCAACTCCTAATTTTGGGAGTTCTGCCAAAGCATTCATTTGGAATTATGGTGGCAGAACGAAAGAGGGTTGACAGACTGGCTTCGAGAACCCAGCACGCACAAAGACGTCCCCCTTCCGTCCTACCGCTACAAAAAGGGAGACGAGTGGGTCTACATCAAAAAAACGAGTTTTTTCAATGTTCTCAAAGATCAGCCTGTCAAAGCCGGCTGGCAATGTGGCCAGCACGCAAAGCATAATCTGAGAGTTGAGATGTGTCAATGTGGCTTTAATGACAAGTGATTAAATTTCTTATTGTTTTTCATTAGATTAACTTAATTTTTATTTAAGATATTATATTTAATTGTATTTTTAAAATTAAACAGAAGCGATCCGTGCTTATTGATTTCTTAATGAGACTTTTAATATGAAATAACGAAATGATAAGTAGGATTAGACAGTCTCTGTCTGCCCCACTTGGTGATAAGCACGGTTAAAATAAACCAAACTTTGGTCATGTTGGCTTTGTTTAATCGCCACAATCGGACATATAAAAATCGTGTGTGTGCCGACTTGTTGAATTTGCTCAATCTCACAATCGAAGCTCACCAAAGCATCTTCCAACACAGGTGCGCCTGTTTCTAACTCAATCCATTCGCCATGTTTAAAGCGTTCTTCTGGTGTGAGCTTAGATGAAAAAGCTTTTGAAATATGTTCGTGGTGCGCGCCTAACACATTCACGGTTAAGATTTTATTATCTAGGAAATGTGCATGTGAACTCGCAGCTTGGTTCATACAGACCAATAATGTCGGCGGTGTGTCAGTCACACTACAAACAGCAGAGGCAGTAAATCCAAAACGGCCAGACATGCCTGCCGTGGTCACAACACTAACCGCACTTGTGAGTAAAGACATTGCATTTCTAAAGTCTGTTGCTTGAACCATGACATTATTCCTAAATTGAACCGTACCTTGTCCTGTGTGTTTGCTATACCGCCCAACTCTATCAGGAAGGTACTATCGACATGCGATCTGATTAGAGCGACATGTAGTAAGTAAAATGAGGGTTACTTGTTTGATTATCAACCACCATCAAAAAAGTAACCCTTTATACCACTTATTGGTAAATATTAAGCAGTAAGATCATAACCCGTAAGTTCTCGGCGAACGATTTCTGCACCTGCACTTAAGGCATTTAGCTTGCCGCGTGCCACTTCACGAGAAAGAGGCGCCATACCACAGTTTGTGCACGGGTAAAGCTTGTCTGAGTCTACAAACTGAAGCGCTTTACGTAGTGTATTGGCAACTTCTTCCGGTGTTTCAATCTGGTTCGTTGCAACATCAATTGCACCCACCATGACTTTTTTACCACGAATGAGTTCAAGTAAGTCGATTGGCACACGAGAGTTGTGACATTCTAACGAGATGATATCAATGTTAGAAGTTTGAAGTTTCGGGAAAGCTTCTTCGTACTGGCGCCATTCTGAACCGAGTGTCTTTTTCCAGTCAGTATTGGCTTTAATACCGTAACCATAGCAAATGTGCACCGCAGTTTCACATTTTAGGCCTTCAATTGCACGTTCTAAAGTCGCAATACCCCAGTCATTTACTTCGTCAAAGAATACGTTAAATGCAGGTTCATCAAACTGGATAATATCTACACCAGCAGCTTCTAACTCTTTCGCTTCTTGGTTCAAGATTTTGGCAAATTCCCAAGCAAGCTTTTCACGGCTCTTGTAGTGACCATCATAAAGCGTATCAATCATGGTCATTGGGCCAGGTAACGCCCATTTAATTGGCTGATCAGTTTGCTGACGTAAAAACTTTGCATCTTCAACAAACACAGGCTTTTGACGAGACACCGCACCTACCACAGACGGTACGCTTGCGTCGTAACGGTCACGAATACGAACTGTTTCGCGCTTCTCAAAATCTACGCCATTCAAGTGCTCAATAAACGTAGTCACAAAGTGTTGGCGGGTTTGTTCGCCATCGCTAACAATATCAATGCCCGCAAGTTTTTGTTCGTGAAGTGCTAAACGTAACGCGTCTTTTTTACCTTCAATTAAGCCTTCGTTTTCGAGTTTCCACGGCGACCAAAGCTTTTCAGGTTCTGCAAGCCAAGACGGTTTTGGTAAGCTGCCAGCAGTTGAAGTCGGTAATAACTTTTTCATAATAAATGACCTATATGTTGATTAATTAGGAGCGTAATTCGCAGACCACTGCTCAAGAATCGCTTGGTATGGTTTGATAAATTGCTCTTCAACAAACTTCCCCTGCTCTATAGCCAGACGGCTACGTTCTTCACGGTCATACACAATTCGAGTAAGTGAATAATCTTGGTGCTTCAAGCTTGGTTGATAAGACTTTCCAGCCACTGAATTTGCATTGTAAATTTCAGGACGATAAATCTTTTGGAAGGTTTCCATCGTACTAATGGTACTAATCAACTCAAGGTTGGTGTAATCACTCAACAAATCGCCAGTAAAGTAGAACGCTAACGGCGCAACGCTATGCGGCGGCATGAAATAGCGAACTTTTAAGCCCATTTTTTGGAAATATTCATCAGTTAATGAATAGTCTTCTTGCTTGTATTCAACACCCAAAACAGGATGTTCGTTTTCAGTACGGTGATACACCTTACTTGTTGAAACGCTTAGGCAAATGACTGGTGCCTTTTTAAAGTTGGCTTTATAAGTCTCAGAGTTAATAAAGCTCTTAAACAAGTTGCCGTGCAATTCACCAAACTTTTCTGGCGTGCTAAACGTAGACTTGTTTTTGTTGTGATCTAACAACAGCACACTAAAGTCATAGTCACGTACATAAGACGAGAAGTTGTTACCTACAATACCTTCGATGCGTTCATTGGTCTTTTTATCAACAATATTGGTTTTCAATATTTCGATGAGAGGAAGCCCGCTGGTACGATTTTCCGCATCAATATTCATTTCAACTGAAATGATTTCAAGTTCAACGCCATAGCGGTCGCCCTTAGGGTTGTCCCAATGAGCTAAGGCATTGAAACGATTGTCGATCATCCGTAAGGTGTTGCGCAAATTTTCTTCGCGGCTCATCCCTCTCGCCAAGTTAGCAAAGTTGGTTGTAATACGCGTATTGTCTGCTGGACGATAGTTCTCATCGAAACAAATACTCTTAATCGTAAATGTAAATTCTTTACTCATTGTGATCAGTACCCTAATTTCTGAGATAAACCTAAAAAATCTTTTTGCTCTTTTTGAACTTTCCAGCCTTATCAGTTTTGTGCCTTATGGTCTTATCAAAGTGAATAACTGGAGCGCTTCAGAGCATGGATAGATTTATACCGCAATCACAACATGAATAAAAATGATTTAGTCTCATTCAAAACTGAGTGAAATTCATGTTTAGGGTTTTATAAATAAGTATAAAGTTAAATATTTTTCATCTTAGGGAATTTTAGACGGCAGAAATTCAATATACAGCACTCGCTTTATTGTGCCTGAAAATTTAGAATTTATGATTATTTTCAGTTAATTAAATCATTTTTCTTTAAATAAAACAGATAAGTCTAGAGCAATTTATGTTGACTCTCATTCATCTCTGCTTTTAGCCATTCTAAAAATAGGGTTTTGCGTGGATCTTCCTCAAAAGCACGATGAGAAAGTAGAAAATAGGCTGAACCATCTTGAACGACTGGTGAATTTTTTTGCAGTAAGTTCCATTCAAGCTCTTTTTCGATCATATAAATTGAGATGACTGTCGCGCCGAGTCCCGCTAAACAACCTTCTAAACATAGGTAAAAATGTTCAAGTTCAACTTTGGAGTAGCCTTTTAAACTCTGCTTTAACTCAGCAATGCGGCTCATGTTTTTGAAAAAATTTGGTCTAGAAGTCGAAATGAGTACATCGTTGGTTTCCGATGGGTTGGTTGCTTGAACTAGAGCGATATATTCATCGGCAATTTTTTCGCTATAGATATGCTCCCCCCAATCAAAGTCATTTCGACGTATCGCAATATCAATATTATCTTTTTCAAAATCGACCAAGCCGCCTGCTGTGAGTAGCACAACCTCAAAATCATGCCCGAGCTTTTTAAATTTTGATAACCGCGGAATGAGCCATTTCATAGAAAGAGTCGGTTCACAGGACAAAACCAGTTGCTTGTTTTCGGTTTTGGGTTGGCTAAGCTCTATTAAACATTCATCGAGTTGACCAAACACCTGATGGCAACAACTCAATAAAATTTCGCCCTGCTTAGTCATCACAAGCGTTTTATTTTTTCGGTCGAATAAAGACGTATTTAAAGCTTCTTCTAAATTATAAATCTGTTTACTGACCGCACTTTGCGTCAAAAATAATTTCTTTGCAGCTAAAGTTACGCTGCCATACTTCGCTACAAAATAGAAAAATTTTAGTGAATTCAGCGATATTCTTTCGATCATTCCAAAAACTCATAGTTATGTTGTCGTTTTTATCGATTTTTATTTTTAGGTTTCTGTTCAAAATAAAAATCATCTTTATTAAAACCTATTTTAGATGATGAAAAATATTTTAAATATCTATCTTCATAAATGTAAAGCCCCAATCTTTCTCACGAAAAGAATAATAGCTTTAAGCAAAACAGCTCCCCTCTCAAATACATTCCAAAAAGTACAGAGCATTCCCCTCATTTTCAGTGAGGGTACAAGATAATGGCAGAGTTTATTGCGGTTATTTTAATTACGATTTTGGCGGTGGTTAGCCCCGGAGCAGACTTCGCGATTGTGACTAAAAATAGTTACTTGTACGGTCGAAAAATAGGTGTGTTTACTTCACTTGGAATATCGCTTGGTGTGTTGGTGCATGTGACTTATACGTTAGTCGCCGTTGCCTTTGTGATGACTTATACGCCGCAAATTTTGAATATTGTTAAGTATATTGGCGCACTTTACCTGATCTATATTGGCTATAAAACTTTTACTCAGAAACCTGTTTTAGACTCTGCTGCTTTAAATTCTATAGGTACTTTGCAAGCGATAAAATACGGTTTTTTTACCAACGCCCTGAACCCAAAAACCACGCTATTTGTGATTAGTACCTATACGCAAATTGTGAGCTTAACTACGCCTAAAACCATTCTTTTGGCTTATGGCTTTTTTATGTCATTTGCCCATTTTGTATGGTTTTCACTTGTGGCTGTACTGTTCTCATCCATGCTACTGAGACAAAAAATGTTAGCCAAGCAAGTACAGATTAATAGGGTGATTGGTTCAATTTTATGTGTGTTAGGTGTGATTTTGCTTTTTACTAAGTTTCAGTAGAGGCACTTAATTTTTCAGAACCTTTTTAATGTATTACTGTTAATATAAAAATACATGATAGATTTCCCAATCCTTCATATCTCTATAAATCAAGGATGATGAGCGAATACATTTATTATGGAAATCAAGCAAATAAAGTATTTTTTGACGGTCGTTGAATCAGGCAGTATTGGAAAAGCTGCCCAAAAACTCGATGTGGGTGCTTCGGCAATTAGTCAGCAAATTAGTAAGCTCGAGCAAGAGTTAAGCATTCGCTTATTACAGCGTAATGCTTTTGGTGTGACCCCAACCCCTGCTGGCCTTGCCTTTTTAAAGCACTCTCAACTTATTTTGCGTCAAGTGAACTTCGCCATAGATGCTGCACATTCAGCACGGCTTTCAGGTCATGTCAGCCTTGGTTTTCCACCGACCATTACCGCTTTAATTGGCATCCCTTTAATGAAACTAATGTCTGAACGTTATCCAGATATTCGTTTAGAGATTGTGGAAACCTTGTCGGGGAACCTGATTCAGTCGATTAATTCGCGTCAGCTTGATATTGCCATTATTTTTACCAATGAAATTGATAAACAGTGGTCAATTCAACCCTTGGTACGCGAGCAAATGTATTTAATGGCACGCAAAGAAGTGCTCGACAAATACGGACTTAGCGAATGTATTAAAAGTGGAATTATTCAGTCGCAGCAAATTGGCGATATTCCTTTAGTGTTGCCACGTCAACGCCATAGCTTACGAAAACTGCTTGAGCACAAGATTGGACAGCTCAATGTCGTCTATGAAATTGATGGCTTGCATTTGCTTATGGACAGCCTGATTCATCTTGACCTTGCAAGTGTGAGGCCCGGTAGTGCTTGCTTACAAGAGTATAAACACAAGCTACAATTGCTTAAGGTTGTCGACCCGGAAGTTGAACGAATTAACTATTTGGTGAGCCTTGCCGAAGAAGAATTATCACCTGCCGCACTTGCTGCCAAGTCAGCCATTAAGGCATGTGTGAAAGAATTGATTCAAAACCAGATTTGGCCATGTTCTGAAATTATTTTATAAAGGGTCATTAATTTTTCTAAATACCTAATTAATTTTCTCCTCTCACTCCCTCCTGCTTTTTAAGATTACATTTTCCTTCGAATGATAAGTGGTTTTCTGTTTATCGAAACATAGATGTGTAGTTTGAACTGGAAACAAGGCATCACATTTTCTACGAAGGACACCTTTAAATCTCATCTCTAACCCATTTCCTATTTAGGTTTATTGATTGAATCAGTTTACGTCCAAACCTTGAAGATCGTGAATGTTTCCATTTTGTTAGGCCAAGGAGGTCTCCAATGGATGTCGTTAATAACCGTAGGGCTACTTTTAAAAAAATATTAAATGTAACGAGTGGCAACTTTTTAGAACAGTACGATTTTTTTCTTTTTGGTTTCTATGCCACCTATATCGCAGCAAAGTTTTTCCATTCTGATAATGAATATGTCTCTTTAATGATGACATTTACCGTGTTTGCTGCGGGTTTTCTTATGCGTCCTCTCGGCGCTATTTTCTTGGGTGCCTATGTCGACAAAGTCGGTCGCCGTAAAGGTTTGATTGTCACTTTAAGTCTTATGGCAATTGGCACCATCTTAATTACCTTTGTGCCGGGTTATGAAACCATTGGTATTATCGCGCCAATTTTGGTGGTGATTGGGCGTCTATTACAAGGCTTCTCGGCAGGTGTTGAATCTGGTGGCGTTTCAATTTACCTCGCTGAAATTGCAACCGATAAAAATCGTGGCTTTATTACTAGCTGGCAGTCTGGTAGCCAACAAATTGCGGTTGTGTTTGCGGCCTTACTTGGTTATTGGCTCAACACCATTTTAACTCATGCTCAAGTGGGTGAATGGGGCTGGCGTATTCCGTTCTTAATTGGCTGTTTAATTATTCCTTTAATCTTCTTGTTCCGTCGTACTTTAGAGGAAACTGAAGACTTTAAAGCGCAAAAAACTCATCCATCTTCAAAAGAAATTTTCAGCACACTTGTAAGCAACTGGCGCATTGTACTTGCCGGCATGATGATGAGTGCGATGACTACGACAACTTTCTACTTTATTACGGTTTACACCACGGTGTATGCGAAACGTACTTTAGAAATGTCGGTAACAGATAGCCTTTTAGCAACCGTGTTTGTAGGTTTGTCGAATTTCTTCTGGTTGCCAATGGGTGGTTTGCTTTCAGACAAAATTGGTCGCCGTCCAGTATTAGTGGGTATTACGACTCTTGCGATCTTTACCAGCTATCCGGTTTTAAGCTGGTTGGTGAGCGACATTAGCTTCTCAAACCTACTTATTACCCTTGCTTACTTCTCATTCTTCTTTGGTATGTACAACGGCACTATGGTCGCAACGCTTGCCGAAGTGATGCCAAAACGTGTACGTACCGTTGGCTTCTCTTTAGCATTTAGTCTTGCAGCCGCGATTTTTGGTGGTATGACTCCAATGGCTTGTACCTTCCTTGTCGAAAATACAGGTAATGCAAGCACACCAGCGTTCTGGCTCATGCTCGCTGCGGTATGTAGTCTCATCTCAAGCTTGTATTTATGTCGTGGTTCTAAACAGAAAGATCCTGACGCGATTGCTGAACCTGCAAAGGTTAGCGCTTAAAACAACTCATTCCTTAACCTGAAATTTTAATAAACAGTACGGCAGACCTTAAATCTCCGTACTGTGCTTTCTTGCAATTCAAGTGAGGTACTATGAAAAAGTCCCCTATCTTCATAACTATTTGCCTAGCTGGTGCAGGCTTAGGATCTACATTTGCCAATGCAGATACGCTCGAAGTAATTAGCTCAGGCGGTTTCTATTCATCTATGGAAAAACTCATTCCAATATTTGAAAAGCAAACTGGTCACACAGTTCACCTCTCATCTGGTTCGTCTATGGGTGAATCACCGACTGCAATTCCAAATCGACTCAATCGTGGTGAACGTTTTGACATTGTTGTGTTGGCTGCTCCTGAACTAAGCAAACTCGCAGAAAAAGGTTATGTTGACCCAAATTCACAAAGCGCTTTAGTGAATTCAAGCATTGGCATGGCTGTGCCTAAAGGTGCACCAAAGCCAGACATTAGCTCTGCAGCAAAATTTGAAAAAGTTTTATTAAATGCCAAGCACATAGGCTATTCTGCAAGTGCGAGTGGTACTCATCTTGAAAAAGATGTTTTCCCAAGCTTTCCACCTGTCGAATACAAAGTAATTTCTAGTAAAGCAGAAAAAGTGGTAGGCGACCGCGTTGCAAAACGTATTGCCGAAGGCCAGTTTGATATTGGTTTCCAGCAAATTAGTGAAATCAAACCTTTTACCGGCAAATATGGTCAAGTTGAGTTAGTTGGTCCAATCCCTGCGCCTTACCAAAAAGTTACCGTATTTGCTGCTGGTATTGGTAAAAACTCGGAACATGCAAAAGTCGCAAAAGAACTTATTCAATTTGTGAAATCGCCTCAAGCGACACAAATTATTGAAGAACAGGGTCTTGAGCAGGTTAAACAATAAAAGCTCTAAAAGGCAGCATTTTGAGAGGATGTTGCCTTTACTCTTTGAACGGTTTACTCAAAGCAATAGAACAAAATGTAGAGCAATAAACCAGTGTAGAATAATTAACAAAGGTCAAAGTAGAATTTGCCGTGGAACTTAAACAATTAAAATATTTTATTGCAGTGATCGAGTCAGGAAGCTTGGGTAAAGCTGCAAAAAATCTCGATATTGGAACGTCTGCATTAAGTCAGCAAATCTCAAAATTAGAAAGCGAGCTTTCTATTCGCCTTTTACAACGTACTGCTTTGGGTACGGTTCCCACCCCTGCGGGTTTAGCTTTTTTTCAACAGGTTCAACTGGCACTTAGACACCTAGACCATGCCGTAGACTCTGCGCATTCTTCACGTTTAAGTGGCCACGTCACCGTCGGTTTTTCACCGAGTGTTGCAGCTGTTATTGGCACACACTTTTTAAAACTGATGAGAAACCGTTACCCCGACATTAAAGTCCGTTTAATTGAAGGGTTATCGGGTGATCTCAAAGCTTTGGTGAATGCAAGGCAGCTCGATGTCGCGATCATCTTTAGTGACGATGTCGACCCACAGTGGGCCATACAGCCTTTAGTCAAAGAACAGATGTTTTTAATCTCGCCTAAAGAAGTGCTGAGTCAGTACGACCTTGAAAGCTGTATCGACACTCAAACCATTACCCATTCACAGCTTAAAGAACTTCCCTTGATTTTACCGAGCCAACGACATGGGCTGCGCTTGTTGCTCGAACAGAAAATTCACCAACTTAAAGTGGCCTATGAAATTGATGGGCTGCATTTGTTAATGGAAAGCATTAGCCAACTCGAAATGGCAACTATTCAACCTGCTGGTGCATCGTTAAACTCGCGGCAAGACCTGTGTTTACTGCGCGTTATAGAACCTGCTATTGAACGTATTAATTATTTAATTAGTCTCTCTGAAGAAGAGCTCTCGCCTGCCACCTTAGCCACAAAAGTGGTGATTCGTGCCTGTGTAGCAAACTTGATTAATGAAAAGCGCTGGCCCGGTGCGGAACTCATAAACACTTAAGCCATTAGTGTTTATTTTTACTAAACACCCATTCAAGCCTAGCCTCTCACTTCATCTTCCCTTTTGAAGCTACATTAGCCCTAGCTGAGAAAGGGAGAAATCCATGCATGATGTAATTGTGATTGGTGGTGGGAATGCCGCACTGTGTGCCGCGCTCACAGCAAAAGAAAGTGGCGCGTCAGTGCTTGTCATAGAAGCAGCGCCCAAAGAGTGGCGTGGTGGTAACTCACAACACACTCGTAACCTTCGCTGCATGCATGATGCTCCTCAAGACGTATTGGTCGATGCTTACCCAGAAGAAGAATATTGGCAAGACTTACTTAAAGTGACTGCGGGCAAAACCAATGAACATTTAGCTCGTCTCGTCATTCGTAGCACGGCGACCTGCCGTGACTGGATGCGTAAACATGGTGTGAATTTTCAGCCACCGCTATCGGGTGCTTTGCATGTTGCACGCACCAATGCCTTTTTTATGGGTGGAGGTAAAGCCCTCATTAATGCCTACTACCGTAGCGCCCAAGAACTTGGTATCGAAATTTTATACAACATAAAAATTAAAGATCTAAAGTTAAATCAAGGACATTTTGAAGCTGCAATTGCTGAAGATGGACGTGTATTTAAAGCAAAAAGCTGTGTATTGGCCGCAGGTGGTTTTGAGTCAAATCTCGAATGGTTAAGAGAAGCATGGGGACAAAATGAAAACGGCGAATGGCCTGCCGATAATTTCATTATTCGTGGAACCCGCTTTAATCAGGGCAACTTGCTCAAATTTATGATAGATCAAGGCGCCGATATTATTGGTGACCCATCACAATCGCACTGTGTGGCGGTAGATGCACGCGCACCGTTATATGACGGCGGCATCTGCACCCGTATTGACTGCGTTTCACTGGGAATTGTAGTCAATAACAAAGCTGAACGTTTTTACGATGAGGGCGAAGATTTCTGGCCAAAACGTTATGCGATTTGGGGCCGCCTTGTTGCCAAACAACCTCAGCAAATCGCCTATTCGATTATCGACTCAAAAGCCATTGGTCGCTTTATGCCACCTGTGTTTGCGGGTGTGAAAGCAAATAGCATTCAAGAACTGGCCGAAAAAATCGGGCTAGATGCAAAAACCTTATGCCACACCGTAGAAGAATTTAATCAAGCCTGCGTACAAGGCACCTTTAACCACACGGTTTTAGATGACTGCACCACCGAAAATATTGTTCCCAACAAAACCCACTGGGCCGTTCCTCTCGATCAACCACCCTTCTACGCCTATGCGCTTAAACCCGGCATTACCTTTACCTATTTAGGTTTAAAAGTCGAAGACGATGCTGCGGTGCGTTTTAACAATAAACCAAGCCGTAACCTATTTGTCGCAGGTGAAATGATGGCAGGTAACGTACTTGGTCAGGGTTATACCGCAGGCGTTGGCATGTCGATCGGCACAACCTTTGGACGCATTGCCGGAAAAAATGCCGCCCACTATGCACTTTCACAAGGAGTTGAACATGAATGCTAGTACCAAAGCCCTAATTCCAGTTGTTCAGCTCTCTGACCATGAGCAGGAAGTTCAAAGAGTGCTACAGATTTGTAATGCTTGTCGCTACTGTGAGTCTTTTTGTGCTGTATTTGCGGCTATGACCAAACGTCTTGAGTTTAACCAAGCCGATATTCATTACATGGCAAACCTCTGCCATAACTGTGGTGCATGTTTACATGCTTGCCAATATGCTCCACCACACGAGTTTGGTGTAAATATTCCAAAAGCGATGGCACAAGTACGTTTAGAAACTTATCAAGAATTTGCTACACCTCAGCCTTTAGGTCGACTTTATAAGTCTGTAGGTATTCCTTTTGTTTCGACGTTAACACTCATTTTCTTTTTTTGCATGTTAGCTGTAGTGTGGTGGAAAGGCACTGACTTATTTGCAGGCTATCAAGGTAATTTTTATGCGATTTTCCCGCATAACTTTTTAGCACTATTGTTTGGAGCGACCTTTACAGTTGCAATTGTTTTACTCGGCATTGGAGTTAGCAAATTCTGGCGACAAACCTCTAAAGTCATTCATGGCAAAGTTGAGAAACCAGATCTGGTTCAAGCCACTCAAAATGTATTAACACTTAAATATTTAGATGGCGGTCATGGTAAAGGCTGTAATGAACAAGATGACCGTTATACACAAATCCGCCGTGTGTTCCATCACCTGACGTTTTATGGCTTTATGCTTTGCTTTGCAGCTACGGGTGTAGCGACTTTATATCACTATTTTCTTGACCTACATGCGCCTTACCCTATCTTTAGCTTGCCTGTGATTTTGGGTACTTTGGGTGGGATTGGCTTAGTGATTGGACCATCGGGCTTGCTCTATTTAAATCTTAAACGTCACCCATTACATGGTGACCGTGAGCAAAGACCTGTAGATCGAGGCTTTATTTTCCTTTTAATTTTAGTCAGTGCTTCAGGCTTAGCTCTCATGGCATTTCGCAATACCCCTTACATGGCACTTTTACTGATTTTCCATTTAGCTACGGTCATGACGTTTTTTATTACCATGCCATTTGGAAAGTTCGCACACGGTTTTTACCGCAGCGCTTCTTTACTTAAATTTGCCATCGAAGAGCGTATTTCCAAGAAGTCATAATGTTTAAGATTAGAAAAACTTCCTAATAAAAAACCGCTATAAAAGCGGTTTTTTATATTCAACTACAATGATAATTGAATGGACATATTGAAAACGGTAATAGCTTAAGCAATTTTCCCATCAATAATGCCTTTCTCTTTTAACGCAGCTAGCTCTTCTGCTGTTTTAAATCTCGATAAGATTTGAGCAGTATGTTCACCAAGCTCTGGAGGTGCATGATGATATTCAACGGGAGTATCAGACAGTTTGATGGGTGAGCCAATGGTTTGGAAGTTTTCATTTAAACGATGAGGAATATTGACCACCAAATTACGATGCACGATTTGTGGTTCAGCCAAAGCATCTTCAATAGAATTGATAACACCTACGGGTACTTTTAACGCATGAATCATATCAACCCATTCTTTAGCAGTTTTCTGCAAAAAGTGCTCGGACAATAAAGGTATCAGTTCATTTCGATATTTTACGCGGTCTTGGTTGCGCACAAACTTATCATTTTCGAGCAACTCTGGATAACTAATCGCAATACACAAATCTTTAAACTGTTTGTCGTTGCCACAAGCAATAATAAATTCTTTATCTTTAGCCTTAAAAGTTTGATACGGCACAATACTTGGGTGTTGATTACCCATGCGTTGTGGCGCTTTACCTGAAGCTAAATAATTCATTCCCTGATTTGCCAGTGCCGCGACCTGCACATCAAGGAGTGACATATCAATATACTGACCGCGTCCTGTGTGTGAGCGTGCAATCAGTGCCGCTTGAATGGCAATGGTGGAATACAATCCAGTTTGAATATCTACCACAGCCACACCAACCTTTTGCGCACCACCACCTGCCACATCATCAGGCTCGCCAGTAATGCTCATTAAGCCAGACATACCCTGAATAATAAAATCATAACCGGGTTCTTCTGCACGTGGGCCATCTTGCCCAAAACCGGTAATCGAGCAATAAACAATGTTCGGATTCAACTCACTTAATGACGCGTAGTCCAAACCATATTTAGCCAAAGACCCTGTCTTATAATTTTCAATCACGACATCGGCAGTCTTGGCAATTTCATAAATTAAGGCCTGACCTTCTGGTGTGGTAATGTCTACCGCAACAGAATATTTATTACGATTGGTACACTGGAAATAACCAGATTCACGGGTCATGTTTCCGTCTTGATCGGGCATCCATGGTGGGCCCCACATACGGGTGTCATCACCGACTCGAGGACGTTCAATTTTAATCACTTCCGCGCCAAGGTCTGCCAAGATTTGCCCACACCAAGGCCCCGCAAGCACACGACTTAAATCTAAAACCCGAATTCCTTGTAATGCACCCATAACGATACCCTTATCTTTTTAGAGGGTACTCAACGTACCTTCCTGTCATTGTTTATGATTGTTTTTGCGGATCGTACTGACGATCTTTAATAAATAATCCCGGCAATACACCCGCAACAAAATACGCAGCGCCCATCACAATAAAGGCCATGGTAAACGTACCGCCCGATGCCAAGAATCCAATGGTGGCTGGTGCAATCGCTGCCCCGACACGACCAATGTTATAGGCACCGCCAATGGCTGTTCCACGCACGTCGGTTGAAAAACTTTCAGCCATATAGGTCGCGTTTACACCATATGGAATGCCATATAAGAAGCCAAAAGTGATCAATAAATACAAAATATTGTCAGGGGTATTGAAGAAAATAATGATTGGCAAGAACACAGCACTGGCAATTGTTCCAAACACAAAAACAGCACGGCGGTTAAACTTGTCAGCAAGATAACCCGCTAAAATTTTGCCTAAAATCATTGCAGTATATGAACCCACCATATAACTGGTTAAGTTTTTAAAGTTCATATGTACTTCTGTTTCTAAATAACTTGGCATCCAGTTGTTAATGCCGTAATAACCAAACTGTAAGAAGAATGCTGTGGTCATCCATAACAAAAACATTTTACGGTGCTTAAAGTTATTAAAGATTTGTTTGTAGATACTGCTACTTTTTGGCTTTTCAACTACTACTCTTTCTTTAGGCTGTCTGTTGCCTTGCAAGCTTTCAATTTTAGTGAGCTGCCAAGATTTTGGCTCTGGCACAAACCGTTGCAGGAAAATATTAACGAAAGCAGGTACTACGGTCAGAAAGAATAAAACGCGCCAGCCATAATCTGGAATAATTGCGCCAGCTAATAACGTTGCAGCAATATAACCTACGGTCTGGCCCGTCTGTAATGTGCCCAAGACCGTTGTACGGTAAGTCGTCGGCACATATTCAGCCATTAAGGTATTACAGGCCATATAGAGTGCTCCGATTCCCAAAGCACCAATAAAACGTAAAGCCATAAATTGCTCGAAGCTTTGCGTAAAGCCTAACAAACAAGTCGCTACAGAAAAGAAAGTCACCGAGTTGGCAATGGTTCGTACGCGACCAAACTTGTCACATGCCCAGCCACCCAAAATACCGCCAATCCCCATCCCTGCCAAAGAAGCACTACCTAAGGCACCTGCTTGAAAGGTACTTAAACCAAACTCTGCCTTTAAACTGGTCAAGCTATAAGACAGCAGCATAATATCAATGCCATCGACTACCATTGCAAAATAGGCAAATAACAACGCCCATTTCCATGTATTCGGTCCGATCTTTTCATATGTTCCAAGATTGCTTGGAAATGTATTTCTTAATTCTTTCGATATTACTTGAACGTCATTGTTCATCTTTTGTTCCTCATTTTCCCAAATGAGTCATCGGTAGCCTACTTATGTTTTCTGTATAACTTAATCTTCTATATTTTCATAATCTTACATTTAGTTTTAAGTACACAGAGGCACATCTTTACATGAGTATCCTTACGATGAATCTTGTCATTTTCCATAAATTTTTGCGTAAAAATCCCTAAAGGTGCTCCCGAAAGAACACCTCTATTTTTAAAAATGAGTTAGTTACTAAATGCGGCAATGCCAGTTTGTGCACGACCTAAAATCAAGGCATGAACGTCATGTGTACCCTCGTAGGTATTTACGACTTCAAGATTGACCAAATGGCGTGCCACACCAAACTCATCACTAATGCCGTTTCCACCCATCATGTCACGTGCCATGCGGGCAATATCAAGCGCCTTTCCACAGTTGTTACGCTTAATTAGAGATGTACCCTCAACTGATGCAATGCCTTCATCTTTCATGCGGCCAAAACGTAAAGCTGCCTGTAAACCCAAAGCAATTTCAGTTTGCATATCTGCCAGCTTCTTTTGAATCAATTGATTTGCAGCCAACGGGCGACCAAATTGTTTGCGGTCCATGGTGTATTGATGTGCTGTATGCCAACAGAACTCGGCAGCACCCATTGCACCCCATGCAATGCCATAACGAGCACTGTTTAGACAGGTAAATGGGCCTTTTAAGCCTCGAATTTCAGGGAATGCATTTTCTTCAGGTACAAAAACGTTATCCATCACGATTTCACCCGTAATCGAGGCACGTAAACCGACCTTGCCATGAATAGCTGGCGCAGATAGGCCTTCCCAGCCCTTTTCTAAAATGAAGCCGCGAATATCACCGACATTGCCTTCAGCAGAAACTTCTTTTGCCCAGACGACAAATACATCGGCAATCGGGCTATTGGTAATCCACATTTTTGCGCCAGTTAAACGGTAACCACCTTCAACTTTTTTAGCACGGGTAATCATACTGCCCGGATCTGAACCATGGTCAGGTTCGGTCAAACCAAAACAACCAATGTATTCACCAGTAGCCAGTTTAGGTAAGTACTTCTGCTTTTGCTCTTCAGTACCAAATTCATGAATCGGAACCATGACCAATGAGCTTTGCACGCTCGCCATAGAGCGGTAGCCCGAGTCGACATATTCAATTTCACGCGCAACCAAACCATAACTCACATAGTTCAAACCCGCGCCGCCATATTGCTCAGGAATGGTTGGGCCAAGTAAGCCAAGCTCTCCCATTTCACGGAAAATAGATGGATCTGTTGTTTCATGACGAAATTGTTCAAGTACACGTGGTTGCAAACGTTCTTGACAATAGGCATGAGCCGCATCACGAATCATGCGCTCATCTGGGCTAAGCTGTTGCTCAATTAAAAATGGGTCTTGCCAGTTAAATTGAACTCTTGCTTTTTTTGTTGTCACCATGTGATTCATCGCATCCTCTGCTTGATTTGATCTTCTTTATTTAACTCGATGTTATGCGTGAAAAATGCAGTAATCAAACGATAAATGTTCATGCAGATATGCGACTTACGCATATTTAAAATGGGTCGCATTAAATTTAACTATTTAATTCGTTGTATTTCATTAAAAATGGCTTATTTTTATACTAAACTCGGATATCTGCATTTGGGTCATATGCTGTTTTGAAATATGATGACAAATAAAAGGATTTATTTATGCGAAGAAGTATCCCGTCCATTCAGGGTCTAATTTGCTTTGAAAGTGCAGCAAAACATCTAAGTTATACCTATGCTGCGCAAGAGTTATGTATTACCCAAAGTGCAGTCTCGCGCCAAATTCAGCAATTAGAAGATTTCTTGGGCGTGGAACTCTTTATACGTACTCGGCATGGTGTTGAACTCACCATTGCAGGTCAGCAGTATTTTAAAAGCATCAAGCCCTACTTATTAGGACTAGAAAAATGTACGGCCGATGTGATTTCTCATAAAGGTTTAGGTGGAACATTAAAGTTAGGTGTAGTTCCTACCTTTGCAACGCGCTGGCTGTTACCCAAACTTCATCTTTTAAATCAAAAACACCCTGAAATTACGGTTCACTTAGAAACCAGTACTAAGCCCTTTTTATTTAATGACAATATTTTTGACGCTGCGATTTTTGCAGGCACGCAGCAGCAGATTGACCATTGGCCTGGCATACAAGCGCATTATTTAATGGATGAAGAAATTGTACCTGTGTGCTCGCCAAGGCTAATCGAAAAGTATTTTCCAGATGCGGTCATGATTAATGAAAATACCTATGATTTAAGCCCAGAAGATCTGCTGAAAATCCCCCTACTTCAACAAACCACTCGACCTAGCATTTGGCAAGAATGGTTTCTCACTCATCACATGCAGCACCCTAAGCCTTTTGATGGACAGCGCCATGAGTTATTTTCGATGCTTGCCGTTGCTGCCAGTCATGACATGGGAATGGCTTTAATTCCGCAAATGTTGATTGAGTCTGAACTACAAAAAAAAGAACTGGTGATTGTTTCCAATAAAAAACTAAAAGGCAGCCGAAAATACTATCTCATCCATTCAAGCCAAGACATAACCCCAACCATTCAAAAATTTGTTGAATGGATTTACCAAGAACTAGAACAACTAAAGACTAATACGAATTAGCTGAGCCACTTTGTGTGATCTATACGCATAAAAAAAGATTGTGATTAATCAAATCACAATCTTTTTAGTTGAGCATAAATGACTTTGAAATTAATGACTCATTAATTGAATATCTGAACCGCTACGTTTTGGGTCAATCAAGATTTTGGCGTGCTGTTCAGGGTCACGTAATGCCTCAAATGCCTTGGTAACACCCTCCAAACCAACAACACCGGTAATGAGTGGTGAACAGTTCACTTTACCTTCTGCAATCATGTGCAGCGCATCTCTAAACTCAAGCGGTGTATAACCCAACACAAACTGAATTTCTAGCTCTTTGTTAATCGCAAGTGCTGGTTCTATTTTGTCACTTTGCATGCACACGCCCACCCCGACAATTCGAGAAAACAGAGGTGCACCTTCAATAATTTGCTGCAAAACACCGGCACGCCGACGCACTCAAAAATAACAGGACGTTTTGGTAGAGCGCCCAATTTATCAATCATGCGCCATCCATGCCACCAAGGTAAGCGTGTCGCTTGCAACTTATCAAACAGCCCCATACCCATGTTAATGGCATCAGAAACATTGCCAAGCAAACCAAACTCCTTCCAGTTGGCAAATGGCGATGTCTCTTTAGGGTCTACCACAATATCTGCACCACATTGCTCGGCAAGCTTACGGCGGTTTGGTGAAAAGTCACTGGCAACTACAGTTTTCACCCCAGCTGCTTTAAGCATTAAAATGACACCTAACCCAACAGGACCACAACCAATCACAATCGCAGGTTCACTAGTTTTTACACGGCTACGGCGAACAGCATGCAATGCAACTGCCATTGGTTCAGTCATGGCAGCACTATCTGCATCTAGACCGTTGGGTACTTCAAACATCAAGCTTGATTGAGCCAATACTTGCTCGGCATAACCGCCCGAAGCATTTGGAGAAAGTCCCGTAGACAAATAACCATGCTGATCTACATTCAAAAGCGGCATTGCACAAACGAGTGTGTCGGCTTTAAATTTATGGCGTGTTTTTGGACCGTAGTCTAAAACCTTGCCGCAAAACTCATGCCCCAGTACAAATGGGTCTGTAGACTTCGCTAAACCATTAAACCCGACACGTGCAGCCAAATCATGCATGTGGTCGCAGTGATGCTGCATATGTAAATCTGAACCACAGATCCCGCATCGCACCACTTCCAATAAAACCTGCCCTTTTGCAGGTGTTAAGTTCGGTTGGTCTACTACTTGCAATGTTGCTTGATGACAAAGTACCGACTTCATTTGAGTGCTTCCTATTTCTTCTTTTTCAATTACTTGCCAGAAATAGATTTCTACAGATAAATTAATCGCTTTATCGGTTTGGTCTTTAGCAAGCCTTTATTCATCTTTACAAGTAAAAGGCAAAATACCAATGACCATTCTTCAGCCAATCCACTCTTAAAGAGTCAACAAAAAAAGGCTCAGCGAAATTAAAAACAATAAAAATCTTGGTGCTCGTATCTTACACAGACTGCGTTGTCTTCTTAGGCCAGAACAATGTCATCAAAATTAAAACTTATACAAATATAGTAAGTTCAAAAAACTCAACTCAACGCTTTTCACAAAAACATAGCAAAACCAAACTTTTATCAGCGCAACTAAACAGGCATGATAAATTAAGATGAACAGATAAGAAGAAAACTATGATTACAAAAACGCTCCCGCTTACAGATATACACCGCCACCTTGATGGCAACATTCGCATTCAAACTATTTTAGAATTGGGGCAACAATACAATTTAGATTTGCCTGCTTACGACATTGAATCTTTACGACCACACGTACAAGTGATGGATAACCAACCCGACTTATTAAGTTTTTTATCGAAGCTCGATTTGGGCGTAAAGGTATTAGCGAGCCTAGATGCCTGCAAACGTATTGCTTTTGAAAACATGCAGGATGCAGCACAGCAAGGCCTAGACTATGTAGAACTACGTTTTTCACCGGGTTACATGGGTATGACCCATCAACTTCCACTTGAAGGCGTAGTTGAAGCTGTGATTGCTGGAGTAAAAGAAGGCAGCCAAGCGTACGGCGTAAAAGCGAATTTAATTGGTATTATGAGTCGTACTTTTGGTCAGGAAGCCTGCGAAAAAGAATTAAATGCCCTACTTGCCCATAAAAATGATATTAAAGCGCTGGATCTTGCTGGAGATGAGCTTGGTTTTCCGGGCAATTTATTTATTGATCACTTTAAAAAAGCACGTGATGCAGGTTGGCACATTACCGTACATGCAGGCGAAGCTGCTGGTCCCGAAAGTATTTGGCAAGCCATTGAAGAATTAGGTGCTGAACGAATTGGACATGGTGTTAAAGCAGTTCAAGATTTAAAACTTCTAGATTATTTGGCTAAACATCAGATTGGTATTGAATCTTGTCTCACCTCAAATATTCAAACCAACACAGTGCCTTCTTTAGCAGAGCATCCATTAAAGACTTTTTTAGAACATGGTGTGCTTGCCACCATTAATACAGATGATCCAGCGGTAGAAGGCATTGAGATACAGCATGAATATTTAACTGCTGCCCCTTTAGCAGGATTAAGCCCTGAGCAAATTTATACAGCTCAAGAAAATGGACTTAAAATCGCATTTTTATCAGAACAAGAAAAAGATGAGTTAAGACAGAAATATCAATAGCAGAGAACAGAGAACAGAGAACAGAGAACAGAGAACAGAGAACAGAGAA